>CAXAWD010000257.1:0-5842 GCA_963972325.1 uncultured Acidimicrobiaceae bacterium | reverse complement strand
TGATCCTCGGGCTGCTCCTGTGGTTGCTCACCTGGCTCGGAGCGCCGACGTGGCTCGCCGTCACCCCCTGGCTCCTCCCGACGGTCGCCACCGTGGTCTGGGCGGTCGTCAAGCCCGTCCCGGCAGAGGTCAGCGACGATGACGACGACGCGTGGACGACCTATTCGATCCAGTACGTCATCGTCGGCGAGCACGAACCGCGTGCCGCCCCGGTACGCCTGGTCGCGGCGACGCTGTTCGGGGCACCGGTGCTGTGGTCGCTCGTCGTGTTCGGCCTGTCGACGCTCGTCGGTCTGTTCTGAACCGTCGTCGGTCGGACGCCGTCAGGCGGCGAGCAGCCGGTCGACGTCGGCCCGGTCGGCCGCGGTGACGTCGGTGGCGCCCGCGCTCACGTTCGCCTCGATCTGATCGGGACGGGTCGCACCGGCGATCACCGATGCCACGAGCGGATGCGACGTGTGCCAGCCGAGGGCGAGGTCGAGCAGCGACATGCCGCGGTGATCGGTCCATTCGATGAGACGTTCGACCTTGGCCAACTTGTCGTCGTCGATGAACTTTTTCGAGCGGTCGCCCCATGCTTCGAGTCGCGAGCCCTCCGGGCGCGCTTCACCGAGCCGGTACTTGCCGGTGAGCAGGCCGGATTCGAGCGGGAAGTAGGGCACGAACGCCATGCCGAGCCGCTCGCACGCATCGAACACCCCGTCGGTCTCGGGGTCGCGCGTGAGCAGGCTGTAGTGGTTCTGCACCGACGGGTACGGGGCCACGTCCCGCTCCCCCGCCGCAGCGTGGGCGGCGTCGAGCTGGGCGGCCGTGAAGTGGGTGCATCCGATCTCGCGGATCTTGCCTTCGGCACGCAGCTCGGCGAGACAGCCGAGCGTCTCCTCGTGCGGCGTGTCGGGGTCGGGGCGGTGCAGCTGGTAGTGGTCGATGTAGTCGGTGCCGAGCCGCCGCAGGCTGCCCCCGAGTCGCTTGCGGATCTCGGCCGGGCTGCCACCCCGCTCGCCGTCGTCGAGGCTCGCCGTGTGGCCCCATTTGCTGGCGATGACCACGTCGGAACGGCGTGCGCCGAGGGCCTTCCCGAGCAACTCCTCCGAGCGACCCTGCCCATAGCTCTCGGCCGTGTCGAAGTAGTTGATGCCGTGGTCGATCGCGGCGTCGACGACCCGTTTCGTCTGGTCGGCGTCGATCCGCATGCCGAAGTTGTTGCACCCCAGCCCGACCACCGACACCGAGAGCTCACCGATCCGTCGCATCTGCATAACGCGAACCTACCGATCAGCGCGTGTAGGCGTTGGCGTCGATGATCAGATCCGTCCCCTCCAACGAGAACACACACAACGAACCCGACGACGACAACTTCACCACCGCCGTATTCGCCACCGTCACACCCGGCCCATAGTTCACATTCGACGCCTGCGGCACCTCAGGCCCACACGGGAAGAACGTCACGAACCCGAACCCAGCCGTATTCGTCACCGTCGCATTGATCACCACCGCAGACGCATCCACCGGCACATCACCACGACCAGCGATCTGCACCTCCAACACCTCACCAGCCACCAACGGACCATCACCTTCGAACCGACGATCCACCGTCACGAACCCCGGCACATCACGCGTCTCCACCAACCGCTGCGGCACCATCGGCGTCGCCGACGACGGCTCCGGCAGATACGCGTTGGCGTCGATGATCAGATCCGTCCCCTCCAACGAGAACACACACAACGAACCCGACGACGACAACTTCACCACCGCCGTATTCGCCACCGTCACACCCGGCCCATAGTTCACATTCGACGCCTGCGGCACCTCAGGCCCACACGGGAAGAACGTCACGAACCCGAACCCAGCCGTATTCGTCACCGTCGCATTGATCACCACCGCAGACGCATCCACCGGCACATCACCACGACCAGCGATCTGCACCTCCAACACCTCACCAGCCACCAACGGACCATCACCTTCGAACCGACGATCCACCGTCACGAACCCCGGCACATCACGCGTCTCCACCAACCGCTGCGGCACCATCGGTTCGAACGCCGCCGGCACCGACGGGTCGGGCGGGGGGATCTTGCCGTCGGTGATCTCGACCGTGACGGAGGCCGCGTGATAGTTGCCGATGTCGTCGATCGCAACGGCCCGGATTTCGTACGTGCCGTTGAACGGGTCGTCGAAGACCTCGCCGAGGTCGGCGACCCCGCCGGCCGGCCCCACGCAGTCCGGCGCCGGTTCTTCGTCGATCGTGCAGACGACCTCGACGATCGGGCGTTCGCCGGCGGTGACGCCGATCGTCATCTCCGACGAATTCGGCGACCAGGCCATCGTCGGCGCCGGCGGTGGCCCCGACGGCACCCGGAACGACACCTGCAACGCCCTGGTGTCCGCGAGATCACCGTTCGCCGCTCGAACGGTCGCTCGATGGATCGAGTTTCCGGCGATGCCGGTCGGCAGCAGCCGCTCGAACGGGAACCGACGGGGCGAACCGTCGTCGCCGAAGAACGTCGACACGTCGGCGCACTGCTCGGCCGTCGGCGGGAACGCCGCCCGGTAGAACGACACGCATACGTCGCCGGTGTAGGCCGCTTCGTCGGCGCGGCCACCCATCACGATCAGCGGCAGGTCGGGGACGTCGTCGATCAACACGCCAGGTGACGGGATCTTGTTCACGAGCGCGGCCCGATACCGGTCGTTCGCCGCCGGGACGATGTCGAGGTCGAGCACGTGCGTGGCGCGAGCCGGGCCGCCGGCATCGGTCTGTTGCACGACGATCGGGATCCGATGTGTACCGACGTCGTCCGGGTCCGCGGTGCCGGAGACGGTCACGACCCAGTCGCCACCCGACTCCACGAGCGAGACGCGCAGGCTGTCGCTGCCGATCACGAGGAAGCTGCTGCCGTGCGAGTCGAGGACCGGGTCGTAGAGCCCGAGACCGATCGGGCTGCCGGCGTCCGGCACGACCTCGGCGATCGCGATACTGCCGGTGTCACCGACCACACGCTGCACGTGTGACTCCGCGGCCGAGAACTCGACCGATGGGTCGACGGCGGAGGCAGCGACGAACTCGGGTCGCTCGCCGCTCGCGAACGCCACCTGCCGCGTCGTCACGACGCCGTAGCTGTTCTCGAGCGTGACCGTGGCACCCTGGCCGAGATCGGCCAGCGGGCCCGGTTCGAACGTCAGCGCGGGCACGGTCGACCAATCGGTCGCCGGGTTCGTGTTGCACGGATGCGCCCCGGCAAACCCGGAGCAGGACACCGTCGTGTTCGTGACCAGGCCGGGCGTGTCGTCGTCGATCTCGCCGGGCCACTGGATCGTCAACTCGATCGTGTCGGACAGTGCCATCTCCCCCAGCTGCAGGTCGAGGTACACGTCCTCGAAGCCGTCGTCGACCAAGGTCAGGTCGTCGACGAAGATCTGCGGCGCAGTGACTTCGAACTCGACCGCACCGCTCACGGCCGGCTGGGGCGCCGGCACGTCTTCCTGCATGACCACGGCGGCACGGTAGGTACCGGCTGCGGGAGCCACGAAACCGGTCGCGTGGTCGGTGCTGGTGTGGACGACGACCCAGGTCGACGTGGCGGTGTCGAATCGCTCGACGGTCCAGTCGAAGTCGTACCCCGTCGTGAAGGCGTCGATGTCGAACGCTCCCGAGTCGTCGACCGGATTGGGCCGGAGCCCCACGATGCTGCCTGCCCGGAGCGTGCCGATCGCTGCGGGGTACACGTCGCCGGGCGTGAGCGTGCCCGGCGTGACGAGCTCGACCCGACGGGTACCCGTGCCGTCGTCGATCACCAGTTCGTCCGCGAACTCGCCCGGCGACACGCCGGCGGCGTCGAACGGAATGAGGATGAACCCGCCGTCGGGATGTTCCGGTTGCGGAGGTGCGCGCATCACGCGGAGGAGCTGTCCCGACGGGTCGCGGTACGAGAACGCCAGCTCGGCCTCGACCGAGTCGATGCCCGGGGCGGCGCCGTCCTCCTCGGTGACGAGCATCCAGCCCTGGTCGAACCGGACGTCGAGGTCGGGTTCGTCGGCGGCGTCCTGGGCGATGTGGAGAGAGTCGACGATCTGACCGGCGTTCGGTCCGTCGAGCAGTCGGAACCGGTGGTCGCCGACGTCGGTGCCGTTGGGGGCCCACAGCGTGTCGGGCTCTTCGACCAGACCACCGCCCGGGTGCACGTTGTAGCCCTCGACCACCAGGTCGAGCAGACGCAGGTTGACATCGCCGTCGTAGTGGATCGGCAGGTCGTCGCCGTATTCGGCGAGCGGCTGCCCCGACCACTCGGCCTGCAGCCCGGCCATGCCGAGCGGGTCGAGGGCGCTCCGGGCCTCGTGCAACCGCGCGGCGAGCGTCTGGCCGACCTGCTCCCGCTCGATCGTCCTCCAGATCACGATGCCGAGGACGATGACCGCGAAGATCACGACGCCGATGACCGAGGCGACGGCGGTGGCACCGATCGCCGGCGACAACGCCCCCGCCAGCGAGTACGCACCGCCGTTGATCGCCAGCTGGCTGCCGATCAGCCCGACCGCGATGCTCGACACGCCGGCACCGCTTCCCACCAGCATCGCCGCGATACCGGACGCGGTGAACGCTCCGGCCAGCCCGATGCCGAGCGCCGACGCCTGCACCGCTTCACCGGTCCGGTCGGCGAGCTCCTGCTCCTCGTTCGTGGTCAGCTGCATGTCGAGACCCGACTGGTACGCGCCCCAGGTCTGGAACTGTTCGACCGTGGGGTACGGCGGCACCACATCGAACGCGGTGGCGAGCGCCGTCTGGACGTACTCGCAGCTCTCGCGCACGTCGGACGGGAGCTTCACGGGGTCCTCGATGTACGCCGGGGCCCGCGGCACCGAGTAGCTGCACGGCTCGTCGCGGAACGAAACGTACTGGTCGTAGGCAGCCTGGGCCAGCTTCGCGTCGTCGGCGATCAGCTTGTCGACGACGTAGTCGTACGCACCCTGTTCCTGGTCGGTCAACGGGACTTGGAAGACTTCCTTGTCGATGATGCCGATCAGCCGATCCTTCACATAGGCGGTGATCTCCGGCCGTCCGTAGGCGGCGACCCGCTCGTCGGCGGGGATGTCGTAGAGCACCGGGAGCATCTCGGTCGCCTCGGTGACGATCCACCCCAGCGCGGCGTTCCATTCCGGGTCGCCCCACTGCGGTCCGGTGACGTCGATCGTCAGGTCGGACGGCGGCTGGGTGCCGAAGCAGACGTACTGCTGGCCGGCGCCTGCAGCGATCGCCGTGTCGGTGGGCAGGCACTGGTCGGAGATGCTCGACCCGAGCTGTCCGGACTGGAGGTCGCCGTCGACCGTGATCACGATCGGCTCGGATTCGAAGACCTCGAGTTCGATGTCGCCGTCCGCTGCATCGACGACGACATCGGTACCGACCTGCACTACGGCGACCACGAAGACCGCGACCGCGACGACGAACGCCGTCGGTCCGAGGCTTCCCGATCTGTGGCGGATCGGGCCACGGGTCGATGCAGATTCGCCGGTCAGGGAGTTCTCCACGTGGTGTTCCTCTCGCCCGCGTGTGTGCGGAGCTCGTTGTCGGGTCGGAGACCGCAACACGGAAACACGCACCCCGGTGTTCGGGGTGCTCCAGCCGTGGTCGCCGCCACCTTAGTGACACCCGCCGGACCACGGACGATCCGACCGCTCGACCCTCTGCCCGTCCGGGCGTTCGAGGATCAGTTGGCGTGGTGACGCAACGCCGGACGTGCAGCGCCGGCGACGTAGATGCTGCCGGCGGCGAGGATCGCGTCGTCGGCGTCGGCGTAGCGCATGGCGGCGTCGCACGCCGCTTCGACCGAATCGTGCACGTACA
>CAXAWD010000256.1:0-5853 GCA_963972325.1 uncultured Acidimicrobiaceae bacterium | reverse complement strand
ACCATGGGCCGACCTCGGCACCCCCGTCAGAAGCAGTAGCCGCCGCCTGAGTGCCCGGTTCGACCGGGACATCGGGTGCGGCGGCGACGTGACCGTGGTCCGCTGCCGCTGCCTCCGCAGCCGGTTGTTCGACCGGCGTGTCGACCGATTCGACGGGTTGTTCGGCCTGCTCGGCCTGCTCGTCCTGCTCGTCCTGCTCGTCGGCCGGTAGGGCCGGTCGCTCGATCTCGGCGGTGCCATCGATGACGAGCTGCTCGACCGGTTCGGCCGGCGCACGCTTGGGTCGAGCGGCACGAGTCGGTCGGGCCGACGGCTCAGCCGGCGGGCGCCGACGCGGCATGAACAGGCGCGGGACCTCCTCGCGGCGGTCGTCGAGGGTCCAACCCCTCGGCACGCTCATGGCATCGGCGTGCCGGAGACACAACACGTTCTGATCGTCGTGCGGCGTGCCCGACATCGGGGCGATCCAGAACAGCAGATCCTCGGGCACCATGCCGTACTCGGCGGCTCCGACTTCGGAGCATCCCGGACGCTCGCACAGCTTGGACACGGGACAAATGTACCCCGATGGTCCCGCCAACTCGGGATCTGCGCGACGGCAGTCGATTACGTTGGGCCCGATGCGGAGACGGACGCCCCTCACTCTGGCAGCAACGATCGCGATCACGGGAGCGATCGTCGTGCCCTCCCCCACTGCGTCGTTCGCCGCCACCCCGAGGGTCGTGATCAACGAGCTCTACTACAACCCGGTCGACGACAACCCGGATGGTGAGTACCTCGAGTTGCTCAACACCACCGGTTCGGCGATCGACCTGCGCGGCTGGTGCATCGATGGCATCGGGTACTGCTTCCCGGGAGGGAGCACGATCGCGGCCAACGGCTATCTGATCGTCACCGGTGACCGCTACGAGGGTGCCCTCTCCAACGGTGGCGAGGACATCGCGCTGCTCGACCGGTCGGGGACGCTCGTCGACTTCGTCGAGTACGACGACAAGGAGGAATGGCCGGCACGCGCCGACGGCGAAGGCGACTCGCTCCAGCGCCGCGACCCGAACTCTGCGTCCGATACGCCGGGCAACTGGGAATCGCACGGCCCGACTCCCGGCACTCCCAACGCAGTGGTCGCCGCAGGGCTGCTCCCGACGTTCTCCGATGTCGAACACACCGAGCTCCCGGCCGCCGGAGCGCCGATCTCCGTGACGGCAGAACTCCGGTACGCGTCGGTCGCCACGCTCCGCTACCGCATCGGTTTCGGCCCGGAGGTCGCCGTACCGATGGACGTGACGGGCGGCATCGCGACCGCCACGATCCCCGGCCAGGCGGCCGGGTCGCTGGTTCGCTACCGCTTGACATCGGCGAAGGCCGGTCGGGCGAGGACCTGGCCGCGCCAGGGGGACGCATCGACGTATCGCGGCACGACCGTGGCCCGCGACGTCGACACCGACCTCCCGCTGTTCGAGATCTTCATGCCCGACGACACGTTCGCCACCATGGCCGCCGACCTCACCAAGTCCGGTGACGACGGCTACCCGATGGTGTTCGCGTACGAGGGCGAGGTCTTCGACAACGCCATGATCCGGGTCAAGGGCCAGGTGTCGCGCACGTTCCCGAAGAAGAAGTTCAAGATCATCCTGCCGTTCGGGTACGACCTCGAGGACGACGACCTGTTCCCGGAGGACGTCGACGAGTGGGGCATGCACTCGGCCTGGGCCGACAAGTCGTTCCTCCGCGAAACGCTCGCATCGGAGTTCATGACGGCGGCCGGCGCCCGGGTCCAGCAGGCGTTCCCTGTCCGGTTCGAGCGCAACAACCAGTTCCTCGGTCTGTACACCTACGTCGAGCAACCCGACGGCACGTACCGCGACCGGTACGGCCTCGACGACTCCGAGGTGTACGAGGTCGGCCCCGACAACCTGTACGGCCTGCTGAACCCCAACGATGCGAACCGGTCGCAGTCCAGCCTGCGCGCCCGCTACGACAAGGAGACGTTCGAGTACCTCGGCGACGACGAACTGAGGCGCTTCATCTCCGCCGTCAACGGCCTGAGCGGCGTCTCGGAGCGCAACTGGCTCTACGACAACGCCGACATCCCGTCGATCGTCAACATCGTCGCAGCCAGCATGGTCATCCAGAACCAGGACTACGGGCACAAGAACTATCGCCTGGTGTTCGACCAGTACGGGCGCGTCGGCATCGCCCAGAACGACTACGACCTCACCTACGGCCGCCGTTGGTCCAACACGTTCGGCGCGCTCGACAGCCGGGTCTACGTCGGCGGCTACTTCGAGCATCCGGGCGGGCCGTTCTTCGAGACGTTCTTCTTCGACCCCGAGTTGTCCGAGATGGTGCGGCGACGCATCCGCACCCTGACAGAGGAGTTGCTGAACCCGAGCGTCGTGAGCGCCCGGGTCGACGAACTGGCCGCGATGATCCGCCCCGAGGCGGTCGCCGACCGCGCCGCCTGGGGAACCTACGGCGCGTCGGCCGACCCGACGGCGGAGGCCCGGCGGATCATCGACTCGTTCGTCACGCCGCAGTACCAGCGGATCCTCGGCACGCTGGCCGCGAGCGGTCGTGTGGCCCGCACCTCCCAGCCGGCGGTTCCGGCCGTCGTGATCGACTCGGTGCAGTACGACGGGGTCGAACACGTGTCGATCCGCAACATGTCGGGTGACTCGGTCGACATCTCCGGGTTCGAGATCGACGAACTCGACCTGACGATCCCCGGTGGCACCGTGCTGTTGCCGGGACGGTCGGCGATCTTCACGCACGAAGACGTGCCGTGGTTGCGTGACGCCTACCCGGGCCTGCTCGTGGCGGGGGTGTTCGAGGACTCGTTGCTCGACGCCGAGGAGGGCATCACGCTCCGCAACCGTGCCGGCGACCTCGTCACGTCGTGGACGAAGTTGCCGCCGGGCGTGACGAGCGAGATCTCCGGCGAGGCCGACCGTTCCGGGTTCGTGTCGTTGGTCGCCACCGACACCGCCGCTCCCGGCTACCTGCAGGTGCTCTCCTGCGACGACGACCCCGGCGCCACCTCCAACCTCAACGTCGACGCCGCCGGTCAGACCCGTTCCACGCTGGCTCTCACCCGCTTCGGAGACGACGGGTCGGCGTGCATCTACAACCTCGCCGCCACCGACGTCGTCGCCGACGTGCAGGGCTACTTCCGGGAGGGAGCGCTCGACGACGTGACCGACGAGCGGCTGATCGACTCCCGCACCGGCGGGAAACTGGCCGCCGGTGCGGTCACGACGATCTCCGGCGCCCGGCCGAACGAGACCGGCATCGTCAGCCTGGTCGCGACCGAGACGTCGGCACCCGGGTTCGTCGCGGTCGTGCCGTGCGACGCCACGGCACCGGAGACATCCAACCTGAACTTCGACCGGGCGGGCATGACCGTGTCGGCGTTGACGTTCGTTCGGTTCGACGACCGTGGTGCAGCGTGTGTCTTCACGAGCGCCGCCACCCACGTGGTCGCCGACGTCCAGGGGTATCTGGCCGACGACGCGTTCGACGACATCGACGACGAACGCCTCGTCGACACCCGCTCCGGTGGCGCCGCGGCGCCCGCGGCCGGGTCGTTCACCGTGCTGCGCGGCCGGGCCGACTCGGTCGGTGTCGTCTCGCTGGTGGCAACCGGTGCCCAGGCGCCCGGTTTCCTCCAGGTGCTGCCGTGCGGCGGCGAGCCGGGCGCCACGTCGAACGTCAACTACGACCGCACCGGAGCCACCAGCAACGGGTTGACCACGGTCGAGTTCGGCCCCGACGGAACGGCCTGCGTGTACACGCTCGCGCCGGCCCACATCGTCGCCGACCTGCAGGGCTACTTCGTCGGCGACGCGTTCGAGGACGTGCCCGACCGACGCCTCCTCGACAGCCGCCTCCGCTGAACGGTCCGGCGACACGAGCACGAGAACGGCGAAACCCCGGTGAGGTCCTCACCGGGGTTTCGTTCCACGTGGGCGATATTGGACTCGAACCAACGACCCCTGCCGTGTGAAGGCAGTGCTCTAGCCATCTGAGCTAATCGCCCTTGCGGGGACCGCAGGATATCAGCGAGCCGCGGACTTCGCTCCGGTCAACCGGCGACGATCGACCCGGTCACCGGCTCGCCGCCGAACGGGATCGCCACACACAGGAACCGTCCCTCGAACGACGCCCACAGCTCGGGGGTCGGAGCGACGGGCAGGAGCCCGAACGCATCCGAGTCGACCACACCGGCGTCCCGGCAGGCGCGTTCGACGACTTCGAACAGCTCGTCGTCGTCCGGGTACGGGGCGTCGTCGGTGTTGAGCACCCCGTCCGACACGACCTCGGCGAGGTGTGGCGTGGTGCAATCGACGACGTCGACCGTCCGCAATTCGTCGGCCTCGGACGCGTCGTCCGGGAGATCGAAGCAGTCACCCACCTCGAGGTCGACGATCGCCGTGCCCGCCCCGGACGACGTGAACGCCGCCACGATCGCGACACCGACCGCGATCACGAGCAAGACCGCAGCGATCAGGCCGACCATCCAGCTGCGCATCAGTCGACCTCGATGCACACGGTGCCGAGACCCAGCCGGTCGCGGTACGTACCGAGACCGACCGGACAGGTCGCATCGGTCGGGATCACGAGATCGACCACCAGGTCGTCGCCACCGGTGCAGCTCACCTCGCGAACATCGAAGTTCTCTTCGACGGCGACGCACGAACCGACCCGCAGGATGCCGTCGGGCACCTCGTCGGAGGGCGCGTCGTTGAACGACGCGGCGAACAAGATGAGCGCCGACCCGGCGACCGCCATCACCGCCATCAACTTCCACGGCACCCTGGCCGGACCGGCCGGCATCAGCCGTGACGGCGCCACGGGCGTCGAGAACTCGCGATCTTCGACGTCGACACGAGGACCCTGGTGCGCCGATCCCGCGGCGCTGCCGTGCACCCGGAGAGAGCGGTCGTACTCGAATCGACGCACCGGGTCACCGAGCACCCGGTACGCCTCGTTGACCGCTGCCATCGCGTCGTCGGAGGCCGTGCGGTCACGGTCGGGATGGTGCAGCCGGGCCCGGTCCCGGTAGGCCGCGCGAATCCGGTCGGGCGGTGCGGACGGATCGACGCCGAGGGTCTCGTAGTGGGTGGCGATCATGCCAGCGTACGGTCGACCCTCGACGAAAAAGGCCGTGACCGGAGGACACCGCCAGTTAGCGCGTCCTCCGGTCACGTAACGTCGCACGGGTTCCCGCGGGCAGACGGGACCACAACCGCTGCCCACACCGTGGTCGCTGACGCACATGGTAGGCACACCGAACACCCATCACGACGCCACCGAGTGGAAATATCCGATCAATAGCCCGCGCGGACGTCGACGAGTCCGAGGAGCGGCTGCCCGGTGGCGAACCGGTGCACGTTCTCGCGAACGCGCGCCGACAGCAGCGGGACGGCCATCGCCCTGGTGGTGGCGGTGTGCGGCGTGATGATGCAGTTGTCGAGTGTCCACAGGGGGTGCCCGTCGGGCAGCGGTTCGGGGTCGGTCACCTCGAGCCCGGCCCCGCCGATCGTGCCGGCACGCAGCGCCTCGACCAGGTCGTCCGTGACGATGTGTCGGCCGCGCGCCACGTTGACGATCCAGGCGTGCGGTTCCATCAGCGACAACTCGTCGGCACCGATCAGCCCGACGGTCTCGGGTGTGAGGGCCAGCGCCAGTACGACGAGATCGGCGCCGGGCAGCGCGTCGGCGAGGTGGTCGGCCTCGACGACGTCGTCGACACCTTCCATGTGGTCGACGTTGGCGCGCACCACCGTGATGTGGCAGTCGAACGGTCGGAGCAGGCGCACCAGCGACTCGGCGATGCCGCCACCGCCCACGATG
>CAXAWD010000255.1:0-5875 GCA_963972325.1 uncultured Acidimicrobiaceae bacterium | reverse complement strand
CGCCAAGGACCAGGCGTTCAAGACCCTCATCGACGCCGGCGACGACGCCGCCTACGCGCTGGCCATCATCGCCGCCGTCAACACGGTCATCTCGGCGGCGTACTACATGAAGGTCATGCGAGAGATGTGGATGAAGCCGGTGCCCGACGGCGACGTCGCACCGATCGTCACGCCGCAGCCGATCTGGGCCGCCCTCGGCATCTGCGCCGCCGGCACGCTCGTGCTCGGCATCCTGCCGGGCCTCGTGCTCCGGTTCGCCGACCTCAGCGACCTCACCGGCGCCTTCGGCCCGTGACCATCGCGAGTTGTGCCAGGCACAACTCGCGATGTGGGGTGAGCGATGCGTGAACCGGTTCCGTTCGATCGGTTCATGGCCGATGCCCTCTACGGCACCGGCGGCTTCTACACGTCCGGCGGGCGGGCCGGCCGCCGCGGTGACTTCATCACCTCACCGGAAGTCGGCCCTCTGTTCGGAGCGGTCGTCGCCCGGTTCCTCGACCACGAGTGGCGACGGCTCGGCGAGCCCGACGAGTTCGTCGTCGTCGATGCCGGTGCGGGGCCGGGCACGTTGGCGCGTTCGGTGTCCGCTGCGTCGCCTGCGTGCGCCGCGGCGCTGCGATACGTCGCGGTCGACGTGTCGGGCGCTCAGCGTGAACAGCACCCGGCCGGCATCGAATCGGCCGCCGCGATACCCGCGGGCCCGTTCGACGGTGTGATCATCGCCAACGAACTCCTCGACAATCTCCCGTTCCGACTGGCCGTGTTCGACGACGGTTGGCGCGAGGCGTACGTGGTGGAGGGGCCCGACGGCCGGCCCAACGAGCGGCTGAGCGACCGGATCGACCCGTTGCCTCCCGTCCTGCCGTCGACGGCGTCGCTCGGCGCTCGGGCGCCGTTGCAGGACGCTGCCGGCGCCTGGGTCGACACCGCCCGGTCCCGTCTCCGCTCGGGCACGCTCGTGGTGCTCGACTACGCCGTCGCCTCCACGGCCGAGCTGGCCGGCCGTCCGTGGCGCGACTGGTTGCGCACCTACCGAGGCCACGAGCGGGGCGGGCACTACCTCGCGGCGCCCGGGTCGCAGGACATCACGACCGACGTCGCGATCGATCAGCTCCCGGCACCCGATGCGGTGCGATCCCAGGCCCAGTGGCTCCAACTCCACGGGATCGCCGAACTCGTCGAGGAGGGCAAGCGTCACTGGGAGGCGCACGCCGACCGACCCGACCTGGGTGCGCTGCGTATGCGCAGCCGAGTGGCCGAAGCCGAGGCGCTGCTCGACCCGGCCGGACTCGGCGGCTTTCTCGTCTGCGAGTGGAGAGTCGAGCCCGCGCCGTGAGGGAGGGCCTCGCGATTCGTCGGCGGAGGGTCAAGTTGCCGTCGAACGGTGCCGATGCATCATCGGGAACGAGGGCAACGAAGCCCGACAGTGTGGTCCGGGACGTGCTTCCGGAACCGGGAAGTGAGTGGTGACATGAGCAGATGGCCGAACGAGCCCCTCGAGACGCCGCATGCTCCCGCGGGCGGCACCGGCCGTGACACCGATGTGCTGTCGAGGCCGCTCACGGCCGGCCCGTCGGGTGACGAAGCCCGCTCCACCTCGGTCGGCTCGGTCGCCGGTCTGCGTGCGATGCGGCGAAGCATCGCCCAGTGGCTCGACGAACTCGGGATCGATACTCCGCTGTTCGTGACCGATGTTCAGCTCGTCGCGGTGGAGATCGTCACCAACGCGTTCGTGCACAGCTCGGCCACATCGGTCGACGTCGACCTCCAGCTCGTCGACGATCACGTCGTGGTCACGATCGAACATCACTCTCCGATCCCGACGCCGACTCAGGTGCCGACGGCGCTCCCCGGCGACGAGAGCGTCACCGGGCGCGGGTTGTTCGTGGTGGACCAGATCGTCCAGAGGCGCACCGTGTGCCACGTGGGGTCGGCGAGCACCATTCGGCTCGACATCGCACTGCCGGCCGTCTGACCCGCGGCCTGCGCCCGACCGGTACCCCCCTGGCACGTGCCTTCGGTGCCGCGCTCCGATCGCGCCGGGCCGATCTCGCCACCGTCGCAATGTTCAGGGAACGTCAAGAACCACAATTCCATGTTTGATCGATGGAATGATCGGTGATCGTGGCAGCAACCCACCGGACGTCGGGTGACCGAGTCCGGCGACAGAACGAGGCGGAGACCATGATCGAGCACACCGAGACCACGAACCGACTGGCCGAGCAGGTCGCAGCCGACGACCCGTCGAGCATCGTCGATCTCGGACGCGTTCCGGACGTGGACGCGTTCGTCGGTGCCGAGTTCGACCGTCACCACGAAGCGCTGACGGCGCTCATGCGCCATTCCAATCGAAGTGTCGACTTCGATCCCATCGTGCACCTCCAGACGGGCGCGATCGTCGGCAGTGAGGCACTCGCCCAGTTCCCCGGTCAGCTCTCGACGGCGGCGTGGTTCGGCGTCGCCCACGCGATGGGGGTCGGGGTCGAGCTCGAACTCTCGATGCTCGATGCCGTCCTCGAGGACTACCAGTCGGCCACGCCCGGCTTCGTCGGCATCAACGCGTCGGCCGAAGCGCTCGTCGACCCGCGGTTCATCGAGCGTCTGCACGGCATCGACGACGACCGAGTCGTCATCGAGTTGACCGGCCAGACGTCGGCACCCGCGCTCGGCCGGTTGCGCATGGCGATCGAGAAGGTGATCGCGACCGGTGCGCGGATGGCCATTCACGTGGCCGACCTCGGGCCGAGCTCGTTGCGCTCGATCACGAGCCTCGAGCCCGACGTGATCAAGCTCGACCCCGCGCTGACCGCCCGCCTGGCGTCGGACCACGAGCACACGGCGTCCGACCGCAACTTCTTCGAACGCTGCCGCCACGACGGCATCTTCGTCGTCGCGGTCGGGGTGGAGCGCCCCGACCAGCTGCGGGCCCTCGAAGGCCAGAGCGTCGATGCGTACCAGGGCTGGTTGGCACGGGCGGAGCGTCCGGCGACCTCCCTCGATCGGCTGTGATCACAGCCTGATTCCCCCTCGAAACAGGGGGCGAAGCACTCGATTCGAGCGCCTCGCACGACCATTCGAAGTCGGATGGTCGTTATAACCAGCGTGATGATCAAGGCCCGCTCCGGACGGGCCGACACACAGTCATCGTGACCACACAGCTGACTCGGGCTTCGCACGCGCCCACGACTTCAGAGCTGCCACTCCTGCAGCGAATCGACATCCGTCGATGGTCGCGTCCTGCCCTGATGTTCTGCGTCGTCCTCATCGGATACGTGGTCGGCGCGTACTTCGCGTTCTACCTCCTCGACCTCTCCGGGCTGGGCGCCGTCTTCTTCGTGCCCGCCGGCATCACCTCGGCGGCACTGCTCCTGAGCGACCGCCGCCAATGGCCTTTCGTGCTCGCCGCCGCGTTCGTCGCCGAGATCTACGTCGACCTCGACCAGGGTGGGTTCTCGCTCCTGACCGTGATCGGTTTCGCAGCCGCCAACACGATCGAACCCGTGGCCGGCGCCATCGTCGCCACCCGGGGGGAGCGTCGCCTGATCGACGTTCGCCGTCGCTGGGATCTCTTCGGGTTCGTGGCCGGAGCCGTGATCATCGGTCCGGCGATCGGTGGCGCGATCGGTGCGTTCACCGTCTCGATGAACGGCGGGCCGTTCCGGTCCGTGTGGTGGTCGTGGAGCCTCGGTGACAGCCTCGGCGTGCTCGTGGTCGGCGGGCTACTCCTGACGGCGCTGACGTTCGACCGTCGGACGGTCAACTGGGTCGAGTCGGTCGTCCTGATCGGCCTGACCACGGCGTTCGGCTTCTTTCTCCACTGGGTGACCGACCTGCCGATCGGATTCCTCGCCGTCGTGCCCCTCGTGGTGATCAGTGCCCGGCTCGGCAGCCTGGCTGCATCCGTCACCACCGTGATCATCGTTGCCGTCGCCGTCACGGCGTGGATTCCCGAGGACGCGGTCGTGGCCGGCATGGACGGCCCCCGAGGCATTCTCCTCGTCAAACTGCAGCTGTGGGCGATGGCGGCCGCGGGTCTGCTCGTCGCCGCCGAGTCGTCCGAGCGGCAGTCCGCATCGGCCCTCGCCGGCTCTCGGCTCCGAGCCACCGAGGTACTCCGCGAGGCGCTCGCTCCCGACCCGCTGATCCGGTCGGACCACGTCGACGCCGAAGGTATCTCCCAGTCACCCAACGACCTGGAGGTCGGTGGCGACTGGTACGACGTCGTGCCGTTGCCGGACGGTCGGGTGGCGATCATGATCGGCGACGTCGCCGGTCACGGCGAGGAGGCACTCATCACGATGGGAAAGCTGCGGTTCGCCGCCTCGGCGCTGGCCATGTTCGCGAGCGAACCCGGCGAGATCGCCGATGCGCTCGACGTGTTCGCCCGCTCGACGATCGACCGACCCTACGCCACCGCGTTCTTCGCGATCTTCGACCCCGAGCGTCGCGAACTCAAGTACTCGACGGCCGGCCACCCTCCGGCGATGCTCGGCCACGCCGACGGCAGTTGGCGGTGGCTGTACGACGGCCGATCGACGCCGATCGGTCTGCCGTTCCCGAGGGCTCGCCCGTCGGCGACCGTGCAGCTGGACGGCCCGGCGACGCTCGTGATCTACACCGACGGTGTGGTCGAGCGGGCCGGCGAGATCATCGACAGCGGCCTCGCCAGGGTGTTCGATGCCGTCGTCCGATCACCGAACCGACCGGTGGCCGATCTGGTCGATGAGGTCACCACGTCGACGGATCACGACGACACGTCGTTCGTGCGAATCCGCCTCCGCTGCTGATCCGGGAATCACCGACCGGGCTCAGGCTCGCCGTCGGCGTCGGTCGGGTCGCCGCCGCGACCGTCAGGCGAGGTTGAAGAACTCCTCGAGGCTGCTCAGCTGGAACAACCGGAGTACGGCCGGTGACGGGTTACGGATGGTGAGCGTGGCCGGTCGGGCCTCGACCGCCTGTTGCGAGGCGATCAGCGCACGAATACCGCTGGAGTCGATGAACGACACGCCGGCGACGTCGATGACGACATCGCCCTCCCGCTCGCCGATCGCGTCGGACAGCTGACCGGCGGTGGCCGCATCGATTTCGCCGGTGACCTGGATCACCCCGTCGACGTCGTCGATCTGCAGCTCGTCTGGTTCTTGCATGTGAAGCTTCCTTGTGGTCGCGTGCGAGGGGCCCATCGTATAGGCGCGAGCGTTCTGCCCCCGGATTCGTTCGACGCAGCGATGGCGGCGGCGACCGCCAGGCGTCTCGATCAGCGGCGGGCGGAGAACATCTCCCAGGGGCCGACGGCCACGGTGACCTGGTCGCCGTCGGACGTGCTGATGGCGATCACCTGGTGTTCGTCGGTGTCGTTGTGCCCGTAGATGCCCACGGTGCCGTCGGGGTTGGCGAACGCGACGACCGGGAGCCGGTCGACACGAGACATGTCCACCTGCACGGCGCCCGGGTCCGCCGCACGCGACAGGTGCGCGAGGGTGAAGAACTCGGGGCCCCGGTCGATCGTTCCCGTGGCGGGGTCGATCGTCAACAGCCCACGACAGTCGTCGCACCCACCGGGCAGCGCGGCGCTCGTCGGGGACAGAGCGAGGTTCCACATCAGGAGTCCGGTCGCTCCCGCCCGAATCGACTCGGCGACCAGCACGCGACTGTCCCAACCGAACGTGCTCGTCCAGTTGTCGTCGGTTCCGGTGCACTCCGTGACGACGGCGGGGACCGGCAGGCCGGCCATCTGGTCGGGGGAGCCGTCGTAGCAGTGGAACGCGGCGGCGTCGAAGTCGGCGCCGGCGAGCACATCGTCGACGCGGCCCCGATCGGCCCAGTTGTGATCGACCGCCCACAGTTCCACATCGACGACGTCGAGCTTCGGGCG
>CAXAWD010000254.1:0-5876 GCA_963972325.1 uncultured Acidimicrobiaceae bacterium | reverse complement strand
ACCTCGGCCGATGTCATCGAGCCGTGTCGGCACACGAGCTCGAACGGGCCGCTGTCGTCCGGGTCGTGGTAGCTGACGTCGTCGCGGGCCACCAGCGCCACGTCGCCGAGGCGCTGAGCGACCTGCGGGGCGACGGTCGGCCCGAACCAGCCGTCGTCGATGAGCTGGTCGCGCGAGCGGACCCAACCGGTGTCGCCGAACTCGTCGGTCGCCGCTGCCAACAGGTCGGCGGTGGCACCACGGTGGGCGTGCAACCAACGGAACCGGCCCTCACCCGACTGCATCGCGACGTGCGTCAGGAGGTCGGGCGTCGGCGTGATGATGTTGTCGGCCACCTGCACTTGACCGTGGTCGGCGGTGATCAACAGCGCGGCGCCCGGGGGCAGCACCTCGAGCAGATCGCCGACGAGTCGGTCGGCGGTTCGTAGCTCGGCGTCGTAGTACGGACCGAAGCCCCGTTCGTGTGCGATCTTGTCGACCCCGGCGTAGTAGGCGTAGACCAGCCGCTCCCCCGCCGCGAGTTGTTCGGCGACGGCGACCGGGATCGACGACGGGGCGCGGTAGCCGACGGAGCGGCCGCCCCGGAGGTGCGCTTCGGTGAACGCCGAATCGGCGAGCTCGGTCGGGCTGACGATCGGCACGGTCTCACCGAGGAAGGCCGGGAACCGCTGGATGTCGCGCGGCACGTTGGAGCGACGTCGGTTCTCCCCGTCGACCGCCCAGCGCAGCACGTTCATGACCTCGCCGCCGATCACGATGCGGTAGCCGATGAGGCCGTGTTCGCCCGGTGTGAGACCGGTGGCGATCGAGCTCAGTGCGGTGGCGGTGGTCGTCGGCGCCACCGTGGTGATGCGGTCGCCCTCGAGCGAGGCCAGCGTGGGGGCGATGTCCGCGTGCTGCTGGAGTTGGTCCCAGCCGAGCCCGTCGAGCACGAGCAGCACGACCTGGTTCGCGTCGGCGATCGAAGCCGGCATCCAGCTCGGCAACGAGGTGCTCCACGACTGTGGTCCGAGCAGGGCCGGCACGATGCCACGGACGTTCGCGCCGCCGTAGTCGGGCACGATGGGCTGGTCGTCGATCTCGGTCACGCAGCCACAGTCCACCATCTTCGGAGCGCCGAGGCCAAGCGGAGGGGCTCTCACCCCCTACGCTGGCCCCGTGCGAGTGTCCACCCGAGGCGATTATGCGTGTCGAGCCCTGCTGTCGTTGGCGCTCCGCGACGAGGAAACCGGGCCCACGTCGGTCCGCGACATCGCCGAGCGCACCGGTCTCCCACAGCCGTACCTCGAACAGATCCTGCTGGCCCTCAAGGGAGCCGGGCTGGTCCGGTCGAAGCGCGGCGTCGGTGGCGGCTACGTGCTGGCCCGGTCACCGGAGGAGATCCGACTGTCCGAGATCCTGTCGGCTGTCGACGGCCCGATCACGCTCGGCGACTTCGGGCAACCCCACCAGGACGGCTCGTGCGATCACGAGGGGCAGTGCGTACTCCTCGCGATCTGGAACCAGGCCGGGGAAGTCATGCGACGCCACCTCGACGGGTACACGCTGGCGTCGATCGCCGACGTCGCCCGTGGCGATGCCCCGTGGCCCACGGCGCCCGTCGACCCCTGAGTCGGTTCAGGCGTCGGGGTCGACCCGCCGGAGCGTGTCGAGCCGCGCCGCGAGGTCGGAGGCCAACTCGCTCCGGTACGTCACCTGTTCGTGCGTAACCGGGTGCACGAACGACAGCTCGGCGGCGTGAAGGAACGGACGATCGACCTGCAGCTTGGGGCGCCGCTGGCCGTACGTGGGATCGCCGACCAGCGGGTGGTTGATCGAGCTCAGGTGCACGCGGATCTGATGCGTGCGACCGGTCTCGAGCCGGCATTCGAGCAGCGCGAGCTCGGCGGGGCTGTCGAACCGATCGAGCACCTGGTACTCGGTGCGAGCCCACCGGCCGTCGGCCACGACGGCCATCCGCAACGGGTCGCGGCGCGACCGGCCGATCGGCGCGTCGATCACGCCGTGCGGAGCGTCGGGATGCCCCCACACCAGCGCGAGGTACGCGCGTGTCGCCGAGTGGTCGGCGAACTGTCCGATGAGGGCGTCGGCGGCGTCTTGCGTGCGGGCGACGACGAGCAGGCCGGAACTGCCTGCGTCGAGACGGTGGACGATGCCGGGGCGGATGCGCTCGCCGACGTCGACGATCTCGGGGTAGCGGGCGAGCAGACCGTTCGCGAGCGTGCCGGTGTCGTTCCCCGCGCCGGGGTGCACCACGAGCCCGGCCGGTTTGTCGATCACGATGATCGCGTCGTCTTCGTGGATGACCCCGAACTCGACCGAGGGGTCGGCACGAGGAGGTTCGTCGGCGGGGATCGCATCGGGATCCACCACGACCGCCTGCCCTTCGACGAGCCGGATCTTGCCCGACGATGCCGTGTCACCATCGACGCTCGCGCCGCCGGCTTCGATGACCGTGGCGGCGACCGACCGGCTGACGTCGAGCATCAGCGCGACGATGCGGTCGAGGCGCTCACCGGCGAGCGCGGCGGGTACTGCTTCGGCGATCTTCTCGCTCATGCGACCTCGATCTCGTCGTCGACGGGCCGCTCCTGCTGCCTGCCCACCAACCACGATGCCAGCACGAGCAGTGCACCGCCCACGGTGACGCCGATGTCGGCGATGTTGAAGATCGGGAACCATTGGAAGTCGATGAAGTCGACCACGCCACCGCGCAGCCACGCGTCTTGGCGGAAGAGACGATCGATCACGTTGCCGATCGCTCCGCCGACGATCATGCCGACGGCGACATCCGTGAGCCGACCGGGTTGTCGCTTGATGCTCAGCAACAGGACCACGACGACCACGAGTGCGACGACGCCGATGATCGGGCCGAGGTCTTCACCGCGGGAGAACGCCATGCCGGTGTTGTACGACAGGTTGAACCGCAACGTCCAGAAGATGTCGATGTCGCGATCGACCAGTTCGTTGACGGCCCAGTGTTTCGTGAGCTGGTCGGCGATGATGACGAACAGCGCGACCGGTGCCCATGCGAGACGGGCGCCGGCGAAGCGGTTCATGCCGGAACCATCATGGCGGGCCGAGATCGAAGCAGCAGGTCAGCGGCCGATGCCGCCGACCTTTTCTTCGACCAGCTCGGTGGACCACGGAATGGCCTCGAGCCGCTCTTTCGGGATCGGACGGCCCGACACGGTCGAGTATCCATACGTGCCGGCCATGATGCGGAGCAGTGCGGCGTCGATTTCCTCGACGGCCTCGCGTGCCTGGGCGCTGAGCGCCAGGTCACGTTCGCGCTCGACGACCATCGTGTCGCCCTCGCCGCCTTCGTCGTCGAACTGCACGTCGCCCATCTCGGCTTCCTCGACGAGCTGGTGGGCCTCGTCTTCGAGGCGCTTCGCCTGGCCGGTGAGACGGATGCGCTCGGCCTGCAAGGCGTCGTGCATCTCTTTGACGAACGACAGATCGAAGTCTTTCGTGTAACCGAAACCGTCCTTGTTGAAGCGGGGCTTCGGGAGTTCGAGGTGCGAATCGGGGTGTGCGCTGCTGGTCGACATGGTGGGGGTGTCAAGTGCCTTCCGTGCGGATGATCTGGGGGTGCGTACGGCCGGGGCCTTGCGGGTGCGGCCGGACGCTTTCTTGGTGGTCTTCGAGCTTCTCGATGTCGAGGACGCCGGCGCCGACGGCTTCGACGACGACTGTTTCGTTGCGGTCTTCTTCGCAGCGGGCGCAGTTCGGGCGCCGGTCTTCTTCGTCGTCGTGGTCTTCTTGGCGGGGGCCTTCGTCGTCGTGGTCTTCTTGGCGGGGGCCTTCGTCGTCGTGGTCTTCTTGGCCGGCGTCTTCTTCGTCGTGGTCTTCTTGGCCGGAGCCTTCTTCGTCGTGGTCTTCTTGGCGGGAGCCTTCTTGGCCGGAGCCTTCTTCTTGGCCTTGGGGGCGGACCTCTTCGTGGCCGAGGCGGTCTTCTTCGCCGGCGCCGCCTTCTTCGCGGGCGCCGACTTGGCGGCAGCCGCCTGCTTCTTCGCCGGTTTCTTCTTCGCGGCCGCCTTCTTCGCGGTCGACTTCTTCTTCGCTACAGCCACGATCGGAGTACCTCCTGGCGAATGTGAACGCCGGACTCTACCGCCTTCATTCCCGTTTGTGGGGATCTACGTGCCGCGACACCCGCGTTCAGCGCGGGTTGAGCTGCTCCACGAGACCGTCGAGAGCCTCACGATCGATGCCCTCGACTTCGAATCGTTTGGTGCGCGACGACGCTCCGCCGATCAGGCGGACCGACCGGCGCGGCAGCCCGAGCGCCTTCGCGATCGCCCGTTCGAACGCCTCGTTCGCGGCGCCGTCGACCGGTGCCGCCTTGACCGCGAACTTGGGAAGATCACCGAACCACCCGGCGAATCCGTCCCGTCGGGCGTTGGGCTGCGCTCGAATGACGAACCGCGCCATCAGCCTTCGCTGCGCTCGACGCGGATCGAGTCGTCGCCGACAGCGGCCGTTGCCGAGACCGCGAGCGTCTCACCCATCACCAGGTCGCGGTGGGCCTCGAACGCAGCGACGACGTCGGCCGGACCGGACACGGTCAGGACGATGCGATCGCTCACGTCGAGCCCCTCCTCGCGGCGTGCCTGCTGGATCTGACGGACGAGGTCGCGAGCCGCGCCTTCCTGTTCGAGTTCGGGAGTCACCTCGGTGTCGAGCACCACGAGACCGCTGGTGTTCTTCAACGTCGCCACCGCACCCCCGTCGTCGCCCGACACCAACCGGAAGTCGAACTCGCCCGGCAGCAGTTCGACACCACCGACGGTCGCCGTGTCGCCGTCGACCGTCCAGTCGCCGGCCTTGTGCGCCTTGACCACCTGCTGCATCCGGCCGCCGAGACGAGGTCCGAGCGCCTTCGGGTTGAGCACGAGTTCCTTGCTGCCGAACCGGTCGACGTCGGTGGTCAACTCGACGTCCTTCACGTTGAGCTCATCACGCAGGATGTCGAGGTGCGGCGCCACCAGATCGACGTCGGAGGTGGCCACCACCGCCTTGGCGAGCGGCAGCCGGACCCGCAGCCCTTCGGCCTTGCGGAGCGACAGCAGCGTCGAGCAGGCGTCGCGCACCTGCGCCATGCCGGCGTGCAGGTCGTCGTCACGAGGGAACTGCTCGGCCGACGGCCAGTCGGTCAGGTGCACGCTGCCGGATCCACCGGTGAGGCCGTCGTGCACGTGCTCGGACACCAGCGGCAACAGCGGGGCTGCCACCTGGCACAGCGTGACGAGCGCGGTGTGGAGCGTGTCGATCGCGTCCTGTTCGCCCGACCAGAACCGGTCGCGGCTGCGGCGGATGTACCAGTTCGTGAGCGTGTCGAGGAACGTCGCGACGTTCTCGCACGCGCCGAACAGGTCGTACACGTCCATGGTCTCGGTGACGCCCTCGACCAGCCCGCGCAGCTCGCCCAACAGGTACCGGTCGAGCACGTCGGTCTGGTCGGTGCGGAACGTCCCGGTGGTCTCCGCCGCGTTCGCGTAGAGCGTCAGGAAGTAGTAGGCGTTCCAGAACGGGAGGATCACGTGGCGCACGGTGTCGCGCAGCCCGGTCTCGGTCACCGAAAAATCCGCGCCGCGCAGGATCGGCGACGACAGCAGGTACCAGCGCATCGCGTCGGCGCCGTGCACGTCGAACATCTCGTTCGGATCCGGATAGTTGCTGAGCGACTTCGACATCTTGCGGCCGTCGTCGCCGAGCACGATGCCGTGGCTCAGGCAGCTCGAGAACGCCGGGCGGTCGAACAGGGCCGTCGCGAGTACGTGCATCGTGTAGAACCAGCCGCGGGTCTGGCCGATGTACTCGACGATGAAGTCACCGGGATAGTGGTTGTCGAACCATTCGGCGTTCTCGAA
>CAXAWD010000253.1:0-5896 GCA_963972325.1 uncultured Acidimicrobiaceae bacterium | reverse complement strand
TGCCGACGATCCAGGTGACACCGGCGGCGCCGGGCTTGGCGCGGGCGACGTCGACCGATGCGCGTGCGGGGTCGACACCGGTCACGGCCAGTCCTCGGCCCGCCAGCCGGAGCGCGAGCACACCGGTGCCGCACCCGACGTCGAGCACCGTCTCGGCGTCGAACTCGACGGCGATCGACTCGTAGACATCGAGGTCGTCACGTTCGCCCTCGAACAGGTCGTAGGTGGCGGCGAGACGCGGGTGGGCGAAGTACGGATCGGGGACCGAGTTCACGGCGTCGACGTCACCCGGCCAGCCACGCGGGCAGGTCGCGGATCGAGGCGAGTTCGTCGAACCCGCCGTCGTGGTGCCGGACGACCTCGTGTTCCCAGGTCATGTGGTACGGCACGTGGACGCCGTGGGCACCGATCTCCATCAGTGGCAGCACGTCCGAGCGCACCGAGTTGCCGACGAACAGGAACGTCGCCGGCTCGATCCCCCACTCGGCGAGCACCCGGCGGTAGGTGGCCGGGTCCTTCTCCAACACGACCGACACGTGCTCGAAGTGGTGTTCGATGCCAGAGGTGGTGATCTTGCGGGTCTGGTGCACCAGGTCGCCCTTGGTGATCAGCACCAACCGGTGGGTGCGCCCGACCGCGGCGAGTGCCTCGGGAACCCCGTCGAGCAACTCGACCGGTTGCATCAGCATGTCGTGGGCATGGTCGACGAGCTGCCCGATCACCGTCGACGGCACCCGATCCGACGTGGCGGTGACGGCGGCCTGCACCATCGACAGCGCGAACGCTTTGACGCCGTACCCGGACACCGCGATGTTGTCGCGTTCGATCGCGTGCAGCGCGTCGGTCACGTCGATGCCGTCGGGAGCGTGCGGTGCGACGAGCTCGATGAACATCTCCTCTGCCTCGCGAAACGTCTCCTCGCTCCGCCAGAGCGTGTCGTCGGCGTCGAACCCGACGACCTCGAAGCCTTCACCGCGCGACATACCGAGCCGATCAGCGGTGGATCGCGTTGAGGTAGTTGTAGATCGTGATGCGGCTCACGCCCATCGCGTCGGCGACGTCCTCGACCGCTCGGCGGAGGATGAACGCACCCCGCTCGTCGAGCAGACGAACGGCACGCTGTTTGTCTTCGCGCGACAGGGAAGGCAGCGGGCCGCCGAGCTCGGCCTCGACCGTGTCGATCAGGCGGTCGAGTGCACCGTGGAGCGGCGGCATTCGCACCGCGCCGATCAGCTCGCCTTCCCAGCTGACCGGGACGTCGGCGGGTTCACGCTGGTCGGCCGGCACGATGGTGGCACCGACCGCGTCGACGACGGGCTTGATCGCACGGACGACCGGGTGCATGTCGTTCACTCGGCGGCCTCCACGTGCAGGTTGACATGGGACGCGCCGTGTTCGAGCGCCACCCGCGTGATGGTGGCGACGACCTCGCCGACCCGTTCGCCGGGCACGTCGCAGCTGGACCCGAACGGGCCGACCTCGACATCGACCTCCATCGAACGGAGCATGTCGGTCGGCGCGGTGACGTGGCGCCCCGGCTGCCCTTCGTTGAAGGGCTCGATCGTGAACTCCACCCTCGGCACGGCATCAGGTTAGGTGACAACGAGGGCGCAGGATGCACGGACCGCCGTGGTCGGGTTCGGCGCGGCTCCGCATCGACCCGGTTCCCGACAGGGCATACCATGCGGTGATGACCCTGGGCACGCTGCACGAAGAAGCCACCGAGCTCCAGCCCGAGACCGTTGCGCTCCGACGGTCGTTGCACGAGCGCCCCGAGGTCGGCAACGACCTGCCGATCACCCGCGAGCAGGTGCTCGAGTCGCTCGACGGACTACCGCTCGATCTGACGCTCCACGAGACGACCTCGGGGATCTCGGCGATGCTCACCGGCGGCCGCCCCGGTCCCACCGTGTTGTTGCGAGGCGACATGGACGCGCTGCCGCTGCACGAGGACACCGGCCTCGAGTTCAGCTCGCGCCACGAGGGGCAGATGCACGCCTGCGGTCACGACACGCACACCGCGATGCTGTCGTCCGCCGCCAAGTTGCTCGCCGCGCACCGCGACGAGATCCCGGGGCGGGTGCTGTTCATGTTCCAACCGGGCGAGGAGGGACACCACGGCGCCAAGTACATGCTCGACGAGGGCTTGCTCGACGTGCCACCGCTCGCCGACGGTGCCGAATCGCCCGTCACCGGCGCGTTCGCGATCCACATCACGTCGACGCTGCCAACGGGTCTCGTCGCCACCAAGGGTGGCCCGATCATGGCGTCGGCCGACGAGTTCACGATCCGGGTCCACGGCTCGGGAGGCCATGCGAGCGCACCGTCCCAGGCGATCGACCCGGTGCCGATCGCGTGCGAGATCGTGATCGCGCTGCAGACGATGATCACCCGCCGCATCGATCCGTTCGATCCGGCCGTGCAGGTGCACGCCGGTACCAACAACAACATCATCCCAGCGGTCGCCGAGATCAACGGCACGATCCGCGCCTTCAGCGAGCGCACCCGCAAGGAGGTGCAGGATCATCTGCGCCGCATCGCCGAGAAGGTCGCCGAGGCGCACGGAGCCTCCGCCGAACCAGAGATCCTCCACGGATACCCGGTCACCTCCAACCAGCACGAGTTCGCGTCGTTCACGCTCGACGCGGCTCGAGCGTCGATCGGCCCCGAGCGCGTCATCCAACTCCCGAGCCCGGTGATGGCGGCCGAGGATTTCTCGTACGTCCTCGACCGGATCCCCGGGACGATGATGTTCCTCGGCGGCACGCCGCCCGATCGCGACCCGCGCACGGCCCCGGCCAACCACTCCAACTTGGTCACCTTCGACGACGACGCGATGACGACCGGTGTCGAGTTGTACGCGCAGATGGCGTTGCGCCACCTCGGCGTCACCGACTGAGTGCGTCGAACGACCTCGCAGCGGCGGCCAGACCGTCGATCAATGCCTCGGTATGGGGCGTCAGGCCGCCCTCCCAGTCCCACCACAGTGGGCTCGAGCCGCGCACCCGCGGCGGCAGTTCGACCTGCACACCCCGGCGGGTCGGCAGGTTGACCGGGTTCCGGTCGTGTACACCGCGCAGCTCCTTCGGGATCGCGTCGAGGTCGTCGATCACGTCGTAGGCGGGCAGCGCGTGCCGGAGGTGGCCGGCGACGTGGCCGGCGAGCGCCCGGTTCTGTCCACCGAGCAGCAGCGACGTCATCAGCGCCGCACGGCCGAAGCCGTGCATGGTGACGACGACGTCGACATGGTCGATGAACTCGGCGAGCCGCTGCGACTCGTCCGGCGTCACGCGGGTCGACGGCAGATGCAGTTCCCAGTTCGGTGGGTGGAGCACCGCGTAGTAGCTCGCCTCGCTGCGTTCTGCAGCGAGGCGGGCGATGACATCGGTCATCTCTTCGAGGCCCCCGCCGTGGAAGGCCATGAAGCCGAACCGACCTCGCAGTTCGGCCTCCTCGCGCACGCCGTCGAACGCGAGGAGCTCCGCGAACGTCGGTGTGGCCATGAGGTCATGGTGACACGGCTTCCCACTCCGTCCCGACCCGTGGCTGCGGCCGCCGGACGCGTGCGCTGAACCCCGCCGACCCGGCCGGCGTTAGAGTCGGTTCGATGCTGGTGTGGATGGATCTGGAGATGACGGGCCTCGATCACACCTCCGACGTGATCGTGGAGATCGCGACGTTGGTGACCGACGACGACCTGAACATCGTTGCCGAAGGCCCCGATCTGGTCGTGCACCAGCCCGACGACGTGCTCGCCGAGATGGATCCGTTCGTCGTCGACATGCACACCAAGTCGGGGTTGCTCGACCAGATCAAGGCGTCGACGATCTCGCTCGACGACGCGGGCGCCGAGACGCTCGCGTTCATCCGTGAGCACGCGCCGGTGTCGCGCACGGTGCCGCTGTGCGGCAACTCGATCGGCACCGATCGTCGATTCCTCGCCGCGTACCTGCCCGAGATCGAAGAGCATCTGCACTACCGGTCGGTCGACGTGTCGAGCCTGAAGGAGCTGGTTCGTCGGTGGTATCCCGACGTACTCGCGCAACGAGGCTGGAAGCAGGGCGCCCACCGCGCACTGGACGACATCCGCGAGAGCGTCTCCGAGCTGCAGTTGTACCGCTCGTTGGTGTTCTGTGAGCCCGACCAGGTCGCGCAGCGGCTCACCGTGTTGCAGGCCGAACAGGCCGCCGAAGCAGCAGCCGCAGCCGCCGACGTCACAGCCGCAGCCGACACCACCATCGAGTAGACGGTTGGCTGATCGTCCGACGGTTCGCCGGTCGGGCCGCCGAACCGACACACTGGCATCATGCGCGCAGTGGTGATCGAGGAGTACGGCGGCCCCGAGGTGTTGCAGGTGACCGAGGTGCCGGATCCGGTGCCGGGTCCCGACGAGATCCGGGTGCGCGTCGCCCACACGGCCGTCAATCGTGCCGACACGTTGCAACGCGCCGGTGGCTACCCCGATCCGCGGCAGCGCGCCCATGAGATCCCCGGTCTCGAGTACGCCGGCACCGTCGAGTCGGTCGGCGAGCGCGTGCGTCGCTGGTCGGTCGGCGACCGGGTGATGGGCATCGAAGCCGGCGCGTGCTACGCCGAACTCGTCGTCACCCACGAGCGTCAGGCGCTGCCGATCCCCGACGGCATCGACACCGCCGATGCCGCGGCGATCCCCGAGGTGTTCCTCACCGCGTGGGACGCGCTCGTGGTACAGGGTGGCCTCACGACCGGACGGTGGGGCCTGGTCCACGCCGGCGCGTCCGGTGTCGGCACCGCCGCGATCCAGATCGCCAAGGCGGTCGGAGCCCGGATCGCCGTCACGTGTTCGGCCGGCAAGATGCAGGCGTGCCGCGAACTCGGTGCCGATCTCGTGCTCGAACGGTCGCCGGCCGAGTGGGCGGCCGAGCTCCGGGCCGAGATCCCCGACGGGGTCGACACGATCCTCGACGTGGTCGGCGGAGCAGAGGTCAACCGCAACCTGGGCGTGATCGCACCGCAGGGCACGATCGTCCAGGTCGGGCTGATGGGTGGCGCCAAGACGGAGGTCAACGTTGGCCTGCTGCTCGTCAAGCGGGTGCGCTGGATCGGTACGACGCTCCGGGCCCGCCCGATCGAGCAGAAGGCGGCGCTGTCGCAGCGGTTCGTCGCCGAGATGATCCCCCGGTTCGCCGACGGCTCGCTGCGCCCCGTGATCGACTCCCGGTTCACGCTCGACGACATCGCCGCCGCGCACCGGCACATGGAGGCCGACGCGAACGTCGGCAAGATCCTGATCGACATCTGACGCGGAGTTTCTCGCGAAAAGCGCGAGATCGGGCGGGTCGGCGGCTCCGGACCCGTATGCAGACACCGCTGAAACTGCCGAAACACCCGATTCGAACGCCCGATGTGGGAGTTCGGAAGAAAATCTCGCAGAACACGTATCAGATCACGTCGTTCTCTCCTCTGTGTGTACGTCCAGAGCGGCAAGGGTCCGCTCAGCAACACCGGAGGCACCCATGACGCTGCTCGACATCCCCATCACCGATCCGTTCGTCACGGAGACCGACACGGACGTGGAGACCGCCGTCGGCGTGGTGGCGGATGAGCCGGCCCGGTCGAGCTTCGCTCGCTGCGCCGACGGAAACGGCACGCTCACCCACCTGTTCTTCTCCGACGACGAGTTCGACATCGCCAGGGCGAAGGCGATCTGCGGGAAGTGCGGGTTGGCCGAGACCTGCCTCGATGATGCGCTCGAGCGGGCGGAACCCTATGGCGTCTGGGGCGGGCAACTCCTGATCGAGGGGGTGGTCGTGGCCGTCAAGCGCGGTCGCGGCCGTCCCCCGAAGCATCCCAAGCCGGTCCTCGTCGTCGACGAGGTCCCCGTGCCGCCGCACCTGGTGGCGTAGGTCGTCGGTCG
>CAXAWD010000252.1:0-5937 GCA_963972325.1 uncultured Acidimicrobiaceae bacterium | reverse complement strand
CCGCACCGCTGCGGTCGACCGTTGCGTGGGCACCGGCGGGAAGGTCACAGTCGCCGCCGAGCGCGGCGAGGAAGGCGCGCTCGGCGGTGAGCGCCGCCCGCGTGGCCGGATCGTCGAGATGCGCCACGAGTGAGCGGGTCTGGTGGTCGTCGGCGCGCGTTTCGACCGCGATGGCGCCCTGCCCGACCGCCGGCACGAACGACGACGGCTCGAGCGCATGGATCGGCCGTTCCACGCTGAGCCCGAGTCGCTCGATCGCGATCGCGGCCATGACGATGGCGTCGTAGCGCTCGCCGCGCCGCAGGCGAGTCTCGATGTTGCCGCGCAGTTCGGCGAGTTCGATGTCGGGACGCAACGCTGAGATCTGAGCCCGCCGTCGGGGTGCGCCGGTGGCCACCACGGCACCGCCGCGGAGCTGCTGCAACGTGCTGCCCACGAGCACGTCGCGCGGGTCGCCGCGCCGTGGGAAGTAGAGCGTGAATCGCGGGTCGTCGCGGGGCGGGAGGTCTTTGGCCGAGTGCACGGCGATGTCGGCGGCACCCGCTGCGAGGGCATCGCGGACGTCGCCGACGAATGCGCCTCGGCCGCCGATCGCACTGATCGGTTCGTGGGCCCGGCGATCACCCACCGTCGACACGATGACGGGTTCGACCCGCTGCCCGATCAGCCGGGCGACGATGTCGACCTGGGTCCGCGCCAGATTGCTGCCTCGCGTCGCAGCCCGCAGCGGGGTCACGGCGTGCCCACTCACGACGCACTCCGTAGGACGGATGCCTCCGGGTTCGGCAACCCGAACGCGTCGGCGAGCAGGCCGATCGCTGCGCTGTCGCCGTCGGCCACGGATCGTTTGACGGTCGTGGTGAGCGTGTGGAGCAGTTTCCCGGCGATCTCGTTGGCGAGCCGGTCCGTCGCCGGCGCGTCGAGACCGGACACACCGTGTGCCGCTCGATCGCAGACACGTCTGACGTGGTCGTGCAGGTCGCGGATGAGTTCGCCCGACGCACGGCCCGCCAACCACAGGCGATACTCGTGGTGCTCACGCTCGATGGTCCGCACGGCGAGTTCGTGTGTGGGCGCCGCCGTCGCCACAGCGCCGCCGAGCGTCAACTGCCGGAGATCGATCAGACGCACCCCGTCGCGATCGGCGACGTCCGGCGCGACGTTGCGTGGCATCGACAGATCGACGATCGTCAACGGGCGATCCCGTGGTCCGATGGTCGCGGCGTCGATCACGGGTGACCGGGCAGCGGTCGCGCAGACGACGACATCGGCCACGGCGACCTCGCTCCTGAGCCGGTCGAAGGGAACGGCATCAGTCGCCGCCGCGACCATCGGCACCGCTCGGTCGGGATGCCGTGCGCACACGCGCACCCTGACGGCGCGGTGCAGGAGTTCGGTGGTCAGCGAACGGGCCAAGGCCCCTGCGCCGACCACGAGCACACGATCGGCTCCCGTCACGCCGGCGCGGTCCGATGCGAGCGCGGCCAGGCTCGGGCGGGTCATCGGCGTACCGAACCGTCTCGCTCTGCGGCCGGCCGCGACCGCGCGACGGAACAGGGCGCTCAGCTCGGTGCCCGCGGTGTGGAGTTCGACCGCTCTCGCGATCGAGGATCGAACCTGGGCCAGGATCTCGGCCTCCCCCACCAGGCGGGACTCGAGACCGCCTGCCACCCTGAACAGGTGGAGTGAGGCGTCGTCGCCGATCATCACATCGGCATGTCGGACGAGTGTCTCGGGAGCGAGGGCGCTGTGTGCGGCGAGCAGGGCGACGGCCCGGTCGACGGCCGCGACCCCACCGACGAAGTACACCTCGGTGCGGTTGCAGGTCGCGACGACCACCGCTTCGGTCACCGATGGCAGTTCGCACAGGTGCTCGCCGACCTGCGACGCGGTCGTCGAGTCGATCGAGACCTGCTCGAGGATCGGAAAGGGAGTTGTGGTGTGGTTGAACGACACACAGACGACGGTGTTCACGACCGGCACGCCTTTCGTGGGAAGGGCTGTCCGCCCGCCCGGACCGAGCGGGCGGACAGCCGGGTGGTCAGAGGGACTTGAGGTACTCGACCAGGTCGAGCTTCTGGTCCTCGCTCAACCCGAGGGCATGCACCGTGTCGTAGTGCTCGACGACGTCGAGCAACGACGCGAACCGGCCGTCGTGGTAGTAGCCGCTGTCCTGATTCGTCCACACGCCGGGAAGCGGGGACGTGCGATACATCCCCGTCGGTGACCGATCGGCCTGGAAGCTGTCGATCCCGATCTCCTCCGGTGTGTGCGCGTTGAAGCCGGGCTCCGTGAACAGGGGCGGAACATGGCACGTGGCGCATCCCGCCTCACCGGCGAAGATCGCCTCACCTCGGGCTGCGGCGTCGGCATCGAAGCTGCCGTCCGGTGGCTCGGGTGCGGGAATCGCGAGTTGGTAGAAGTGCAACGCAGCGAGTTTCGACGTGATCAGATCGTCCTCCGGAGTCGCCGGGCGTACGTTGTCGTAGCCCTGTTCGGCGGCGACGGGGAACTGTTCGGCGTCGGCGAGGCGTGGGTCGTAGAACGTGCCCGAACCGTGCATCTCGAGATTGCCGACGAACGCATTCCAGTGCGTCACGCTCCCCCACCCGGTCCAGGTCGCGAGGTTGACCCCGGCGAGCCCGTAGGCGGGCGGGATCAGCACCGCTCCGGACTCACCGTCGGGACGGAACGCCTTGCCATCGATCAGCAGCGACGCGTCGAACTTGCCGGGCCCCCAGGACTGCAGGACCGTGCGCACGGTCGGCACGTCGACGTGCAGGATGTCGGCGACCGCCTGCGCACCGCTGTCGGGGGCGAGGTTCAGGATCGCGCCGACGTTCAGGTCACGGTTGGCCCAGCCGTCGAGCCGGCTCCCGATCCCGGGGGCGAACGAGTCGTCCACGGTCGAGTGACACAGCGCGCAGGTGATGCCGATCGACGTCAGCGTTCCGTCGTCGCCGAACAGCCCGTCGACGCCGACGACCGCATCGAGCTCGAGCAGCGCCATCGTCGTGGCCGTGTCGGTCAGATCGACCTCGCCGGCGGCGGCAGCCTCCTGGACCTCGGGCGGCAACCGATCGAGGTCGACCTTGAGGCCGACGGCGAGTGCGGTCTCGGGCGTCACGCCCGGCCCGAACCCGCCGCGCTCCTCTCCCTGGATGGCGTCGTGCAGTTGCAGCACACCACCGAAGAACGCCTCGCTCCCGAACGTGTCGTTGCGGAACGTGTCGCGCCCTTCGGCCACGAGCTGCGCACCGTGGAGATCGGCGATGTCGCCGATGTCCTCGATGTCGCCCGCGTCGCCGGAACCCGTGTCGTCCGAGTAGTCGACGGTGTCGTCGCCGGCGGTGCCGGTGGTGGTCGTCGTCTCCTCGTCGCCGGTGCCATCCGGGCTGGTCGACGACGCGGTCGGGGTCTCGGGACCGGTGGCAGCGACGCCGTTGTCGCTGTCACCGCCGCTGCACGCCGCTGCGAGCAGTACCAGCCCGAAGCCCAACAGCGCGAGCGAACCCGAGACCCACGAACGCGATCTGGATGTGGCAGGTGGGGGACCCCACCCGCTGTCGTGGTCGAGTGAATCCATGCCAGTTCCTCCATTGATGTGTGGTTGTGGTTGTTGGTGGTCGCCGCGGCAGGGTCGATCCCGCCGCTGCGAAGGAGCGCCGGACGGACGGCGCGTGCCGTCGATCACGACGATTCCGCCAGACGTGCTCTGACCTGCTCGACCTGGGGGGCCAGCGGCCCGGTCGGTGCGAGCAACAGGTATGCGTCGAACTCGGCGACCGCCTCGGCGTGCCGTTCGCGCCGCATGAGGTACAGGCCGCGCAACGCATGCGCGTCGGGGTACTCGGGGTCGGCAGCGACCGCGGCGTCCAGCCGTTCGCCGGCACCGCCGGCGGCGGTGAGTTCGGCGATCCATCCGCCGTAGGCCAACGCCTCGACGTGGTCCGGATCGCTCTCGGCCACCGCGTCGAACTGCTCCAACGCGGCGTCGAGATCCTGGGCCTGCATCAGCAGACGCGCCAGTGCGATCCGCGTCTCGACGTCATCGGGGCGGTCGGCGACGGCCTGGGCCAGGCGGGCGACCCGGGCGGTCATGCCGTTGACCAGTTCGGTGGGTGGGGCCGGCGGCACCCGCGGGGCGACCTGGCCGACGAGCAGTCCGCCGGCGACCAACGCCACCGCGCCACACCCGACGATCACCGCGACCCGCCGAGTCGGGCGCCTGCCGCCCGCAACTCGCGGTGGTGTGCTCCGGTCGAGCCCGCGGAGCGCACCGGCGGCACGGTGCGTGATCTCCGCGCTCAATGCACGGTGCTGGTCATCCCCGATCTCGCCGGACCGGTGTTGCGAGTCGATGTCGTCGAGTTCTCGGAGCAGCAGGTCGCGCTCGTACTCCAACCGGGCGTGCGCGTCGGGGTCCCTACGGCGCGGCCGAGCGTCGGCGGTGTGCCCCGCCCGGGCGGCGTCGACGAGGCGAACGTCGTCGGGGGTGGGCCCGGTCGTGGACCGCCGGGCCCTGCGATACAGCGCCCAGGCCGCACCACACCCGGCGGTCGTAACGAAGACGACCGGGGCGAACCAGACGAGTACGCCCATCCCGCGGCTCGGCGGTTCGAGCAGGATCCAGTCGCCGTACTGGGCCACGTAGGCCGCGCGGATCGTCTCGTCCGTCTCACCGTCGGCGACACGTCGACGGATGTCGCCGGCGATCGCTCGCGCGGTCGACGACGGCGAATCGGCCACCGCGAGGCCGTCGCACACCGGACAACGGATCTGCTCGCTCAGGGCCGTCACGCGGTCGTCGGTGCTCGGCGGTCCGTCCGAACTCGCCGCGACGACCAGCAGGACGACCATCGCCACGCTGCACGCTCCGATCAGCGCCCGGCGCATCACGCATCACCTCGTGCGAGCAGCAGCAACCGCTCGAGATCGTCGGTCGAGGCCTCGCCGACCCGCCGCCCGACGACGAGACCGTCGGGAGCGATCGCGAACGTCTCCGGTTGCCCCGTCGTCCCGAACGCCAGCGCGGCCCGATCGCCGCGATCGAAGGCGATGTCCCAGTCCCAGCGTCGCTCCTCGACGAACGCGCGAACCGCGTCGTCGGTGTCGTCTCGCACGATGCCGACGAACACGAAGTCGGGGTCGCGGCTGTGACGTGACCAGAACGTCTCGAGCGCCGGGATCTCCCGCCGACACGGGACACACCACGTGTTCCAGAAGTTGACGATGACCGAACGGCCCACCAGGTCACGCAGGACGATCGGTTCACCGTCGAGACCGACCAACTCCACATCGGGGGCGAGGTCGCCCAACAACGGGGTGGCGCGATAGTCGCTCGTCCGGCCCAGCTGCCCTGCGGCGAGCACCGAGAACACCAGCACCACGATCGTCGTCACCAGCGCGACCCAACGGCGGAGGTTCACGTCAGCACCTCCTCCGCGTGCACCGCTGCAGGCTCGGCCGACTCGGCGGACTCCACCGGCTCGACGGATCGGCGCGCCGGCTCCGGGCGCAGGACGCTCGGCCGTGCGGTACGGCGACGGGACGGCCAGGCTGCGACGCCACAGCCGACCACCATGACCCCGGCGCCGAGCCACAGCCAGATGATCATCGAGTTGACGAACACACCGAGCGTCACCGCACCCGTGGCGTTTGGCGACGACACCAGGGTGAGGTACAGGTCTTCGACGAGCGTGGTGCGAACGGCCGGTGTGCCGATCGCGGAGGTCGCTCCCGGGAAGATCACCAGCGACGGTTGCAGTACCGCCACCGGCTCGCCGCCCCGGGCGACGGCCACGTCGGAGACCACTCTGGTGTTCTGCGGCGATTCGATCGCCGCCGTGTCGAGGTACGTCAGGTCGTAGCCGCCCACCGAGACCGTCTCCCCACGGGCGATGCTCACCTCGCGGTGCGTGGAGTAGCCGTGAGATG
>CAXAWD010000251.1:0-5972 GCA_963972325.1 uncultured Acidimicrobiaceae bacterium | reverse complement strand
GCTCCTTCGCGTGGGCATCGTGGTGCTCGGACTTCGACTCTCGGTCGGAGACCTCGTCGACCTCGGTGGTACCGGCCTCATCGTCGTGGCCGGCGTGGTGGCGACGACCTTCTTCGGCACCCAGTACATCGGACGACGACTCGGTTTGTCCGATGACATGAGCCTGCTGGTCGCGACCGGGTACTCGATCTGCGGGGCGTCGGCCATTGCCGCCATGGACGGGCTGATCGACGCGGACGAGGAGGAGGCGACGTATGCGATCACGTTGGTGACGCTGTGCGGCAGCCTGTCGATCTTGGTGCTGCCGCTGCTCGGCCACGCGCTCGGTCTGGGCAGCGAGACGTTCGGCACGTTCGTCGGAGGGGCGGTGCACGACGTCGGGCAGGTGGTCGCCACCGCCTCGACGCGCGACGACGCAGCGTTGGCGGCGGCGACGGTGGTGAAGCTGTCCCGGGTCATGCTCTTGGCGCCGATCGTCGCTTTCGTCGCCGTGGGTGTCCGGCGGCGACACGCCGGCGCCGACTCGACGTCGAAGCGGCCCCCGTTGTTGCCGGTGTTCGTGATCGGCTTCCTCGTCGCTGTCGGAATCCGCTCGACGGAGGTGCTCAGCGACGGGTGGATCGATGCCGGCGCCCGCATCGAGAAGATCCTGCTCACGATCGCGCTCGTCGGACTCGGAGCCGGCGTCCGGTTTCGGAAGATGTCGAAACTGGGTGTTCGCCCACTGATGCTCGGCGCGATCTCGTGGGTGCTCGTCGCCAGCGCTGCCCTGGCGGGCAGCGTGCTCACCACGTGAAGGAGATTCCATGCAGACCCCGGGAGATCAGGTTCCTCGGTCACGGATCGATCAGGCGCTCGCGTCCGGTGAGTTGATCGCCGACCCGTACCCCGTCTACGCCGAGTTGCAACGCCACGCGCCGGTCGAGTGGAGCGAGACGTTGGGCGGTTGGGTCGTGACCCGGCACGCCGACGTGCAAGCCGTGCTCGGCGATCATGAGACATACTCGAACGAGGGTCGGCAGAACGCCCTGCTGGAGCGCCTGAGTGCCAGTTCCGGCCAGGGCTACGAGGCGCTCGAACGGCACTATCGGAAGGGCGGCATCATCAACTCGGATCCACCCGTCCACACCCGACTCCGAACGTTGGTCAGTCGAGCGTTCTCCAAGCGATCGGTGGTGTCGCTGGTCCCGCGGATCGAAGCGCTCGTCGACGAACTGCTCGCCGCTCGACCCGACCCCGAATCATGGGACCTGATGGCCGACCTGGCTGCTCCCCTGCCCGCGATCGTCATCGCCGAACTCCTGGGTGCACCGTCCGCCGACCGGACCGAGTTCACCGCCTGGTCGGCATCGATCAACACCTTCCTCCACATTCCGGTCGCCGATCCGGCGGCGGCCGCACGGGCGCAGGAGGCGGTCGCGGCGATGTCGGCCTACCTCGACCACTTGCTGTCGGAGCGGCGAGGTGACCCACAGCCCGGTCTCCTCACGGCGCTGGCCCAGGTCGACTCCGACGGCAGCAGGCTCACGCACTCCGAGGTCCTGGCCACGGCCATCACACTGTTGATCGCGGGGCACGAGACCACCACCAACCTCATCGGCAACGCGTCCTTCGCGTTGCTCCGGGACGTCGAGCAGCGTCGGTGGCTGGCGGAGGCCGGTCGGGTCGACGACGACGCTGTCGAGGAACTCATGCGATACGACAGCTCGGTCCAAGCGGTCAAACGGATCGTCAAGCGTGATCACCGTCTCCACGGGGCCGCGCTTCGTGCCGGGCAGCTCCTGTTCGCGGTCACGGCAGCCGCGAACCGCGACGAGTCGGTGTATGCCGACGCGCAGAAACTCAACCTGCGGAGGGATCGCCGACAGGACCGGCACCTCGGCTTCGGGCACGGCATCCACTTCTGTCTCGGGGCGCCCCTGGCCCGGCTCGAGGTCGCCTGCGTGTTGTCACGGCTGTTCGGTGCATCCGGCGCGTCGGAACCGACTCTGGAAGCGCCGCCGACGTGGAAGCCGACGTTCGCGCTGCGCGGACCAGCGAGCCTCCGGCTCGGCGAGCGTCCACGACGCTGACGGGTTCGTCGGGGAGCCTCACATCGTCGACGGAGGGTTCTCGGCGACCGATGCAGCCAGCATCGGGTAGAGCGGCTGCGTGGGAATCAGTGTGGCCTGGAACGCGTGGTAGAGGTCAGGTTTCCCGTGCCAGACGTTGTTCGCCGGGCGATTCGTCGGGTCGAGCTGGTGCTGCCACGAACCGTCGTCAGGATCGACGTAGAAGTCGGCGGCGTGATCCCACAGCCTCCGGTACCAATCGCCATACCGTGCCTCACCGGTGTGCCGGCCGAGCACGGCCGCGGCGCCGATCGCTTCGGCGAGGACCCAGTGCATCCGTTCGCTCACGACCGGCGTGCCATCCCAGTCGGTGGTGTACACGAACCCGGGGTGTCCGTCGCGTTGCCAACCGTCTGCCACCGCCTGGTCGAACAATCGCTCTGCTGCGTGCACGAGCGTGTGAGCGTCCTCCACGGCGGGTGCGTTGGCGAGGTGGACGAAGAGCCGCGCCCATTCGAATGCGTGTCCGACGGTCGCACCGTACGGTTTGAACCGGTCGTCCGGACGATCGATGTGGTAGTCGAGCTCCGCGTTCCAGTCGGCGTCGTAGTGCTCGGGGATTCGCCACTTGTTGTCCTCGGCGACGGCCGCCACGAACCCGCTGATCCTGCCCGCACGCTCGAGCCAGACGGGGTCGTGGGTCAACCCTGCGAGCGACAACATCGCCTCGACGCCGTGCATGTTGGCGTTGAGACCGCGATAGTGCTCGAGCTGCTCGAACGCAGTGTCCCAGTGGTCGTGGCACAGCCCTGCCGACTCGTCCCAGAACCGGGTCGTGAACGTTGTCGAGGCTTCCTGCATGAACTCGCGGGCACCATCGAGTTCGGCGTGACACGCGGTCGTGGACGCCAGCGTGACGAACGCATGGTCGTAGCACGACTTCCCCGGCGCGCGTCGGCCGTCGGCTCCGAGGTGTGAGTACCAGCCGCCGTACTCGGCATCGTGGAGCGGGCCGCGCAAGCCGTCGAGGGCGGCCTGAGCGATACGCCGACAGCCGGGTATACCGAGCAGCGTGCCGAGTCCGAAGACGTGCAACGTTCGTGCCGTGATCCAGGTGTGCACACCCTCGCCGATGTCGGGTCGACCTTCGCTGTCCAACCAAGACGCACCGCCGTCGTCTCGTGCGAGGTGACGACCGAAACCCAGCAGGTCGGTGCGGTGCGTGCTCAGCCACGCGTGGTGCGACGCGGAGTCCAACCAGTTCATGTTTCGTTCCGTGCTTCTCTGCGCGAAGAGCTCCACATGGGTGTCACGGTAGACGCTGATCAGATGCCGGTGGTGAAGGCTCGGACCGGGCACATGCGCGCTCGGCGAGGGTCGCCGCGATCGGCGCACATGCTGTGCGCGGGTGGTCATCCGTGGTGAGATGGTGGGATGTCGGTGGTGGGGAGCGATCGGGCGTGAGGGACTACGCCGCCGGGCGCCACCTCGAGACCAGCGTGCCGCGAGGGCGGAGCACACCGTTGCGGGCCATCCTGCGCCGGCTGCTGTTCGCCATCGGCCTGGTCGTCTTCGTCGCCGTCGTGGTCCGGCTCGGGCGCGGCGGGGACGTCGATGTCACCGGCGAACCGATCGGCTTCCTCGACGCGCTGTACTACGCATCCGTGACCGTCACCACCACCGGGTACGGCGACATCACCGCGGTGACCGGCGGCACTCGACTGGCGACACTGTTGCTGATCACCCCGGCTCGAATCGTGTTCCTGATCCTCGTCGTCGGCACGACGGTCGAGGTGCTCACCGACCAAACGCGCCATGTCTGGCGCACCAACCGATGGAGAAGACGCGTGCATGGACACACCGTGATCTGCGGGTTCGGAGCAACCGGCCGATCGGCCGCCGACGATCTGATCGCCCGAGGGCGCAGCCCGGAATCGATCGCCGTCGTCGACCTCGACGCATCGGCCGTCGTCGAGGCGAACCGTCGTGGGTTCGTGGGTGTTCGCGGTGATGCGACGCTCAAGTCGGTGCTCGACGAAGCCATGCTCGATCGTGCCGACGGTGTCATCGTGACCCCGAACCGCGACGACACCGCGGTGCTGATCACGCTGACCGCTCGCGAGATCAACCCGACGGCGACGATCGTCGCCGGCGGCCGCGAACAGGAGAATCTCCACCTGCTCCGTCAGGGCGGCGCCGACGAGGTCATCGACGCGACCTCGGCCGTGGGGCGGATGCTCGGCTTCGCGTTGGAGTCACCGAAGGCGGTCGGGGTGCTCGACGATCTGATCGAAGCGGGCGCGGGGCTCGAACTGGTCGAGTGCGGTGTCGACGAGCTCACCGACGACGCCACGTTGGTCGCGGTCGTGCGCGACGGCGTTCGGCTGCCGCCCGAGGCGGTGCAACGCTCGCTCGTCCGACCCGGCGATCGGCTCGTCGTGGTTCGCGAGTCGTCCGCCGAGCAGTAGCCACGGCGACGTTCGGGCCGTTCGTTCGGGATGCCAAGATGTCGGTCGAGGTCGCTGTCGGTGCCCACCGCACGACCCGACAGACCGAGATGATCCAGCAACCGTCTGCCCCAGCCGTGCAGCCCGACCTCGGCTGGGTCGGCCGGTCCCGAGGCGACCCCGAGCTCGCCGTACGGCGCGAACAGCTCGAGGTCGACCACCGCCTCAGAGGCCAGGACATTCTGGAACCGACCGAGATCGAGCGCGCCGTCCGACGGTGCTGCACCTTCGTGCTCAGCAACGACATGAGGCCGTTGCCGAACTCGTTGAATGAGACGGCACGTGCCGACGGTGCCAGCATGTGGACCCTGTTCCCGAAGATCGTCCTCCCGCTCACCCGACCCGTCCTCGCCGCGCTGGCGACATTGGCGTTCACGTGGATCTACCACGACGTCTTGTGATCGCGTCGATGTATGTCGCGCTCCCGACGCTGGTGGTGTACCTGGCCCTCCAGCGGCACTTCATCGCGGGCCTCACCTTGGGCGCCGACAAGGGTTGATCGCCATCGACCTCCTCACACTCCGATCCGACGCGCTCTCGGTGGTCATCGCGCAGGGCGCCGGCATGCCCGAGATCCTGTCGGTCGGGCCCGCGATCGACGGCTTCGTCCACGACGTCGCCGGTCAGCCGGTGCCCCACGCGACCGTCGACGCACCCGTCCCGATCGGCATCATCGCCGAGGCCGCGACCGGTTACTCCGGTCGCCCCGGTCTCCAGGGCTCCCGTCCCGACGGCACCGGATGGGCCCCACGCTTCACCTGCACGGGCACCGATCGACCCGATCAACGCTCGGCCGTGTTCCATCTCACCGACGACGTCGCGGCGCTCGAACTCACCCTCACCGTCGCCGTCGATCACGTCATGACGATCGGCGCGCGCCTGACGAACCGGGGCACGACCCCCTACGCTGTGCTGCACCTCGCCCCGTCGGTCCCGATGCCCGAACACGCGACCGACCTCCTGAGCTTCACCGGGCGCTGGTGTCGGGAGTTCCAACCGAACCGCACCCCGTTCGAGTCGAACACGCTCGTCGAGAACCGCGCCGGGCGGACCTCCCACGCCAACATGCCGGCGCTGTACGCCGGCACCGGCGGGTTCGGTGAACAGCGCGGCGAGGTGTGGGGCGTGCAGCTCGCGTGGAGCGGCAACTACGCGTTGCTCGCACAGCAGCTCCCCGACGGGCGACGTCACATCCAGGCCGGTGAGCTGCTCGATCCGCTCGAGGTCGAACTGGCGCCCGGCGAGTCGTACACCGCCCCCGACGTCGTCGTGGCCTGGTCGGACCACGGTCTGTCCGGCGCGAGCCACGCGTTCCACCGAACGGTGCGCGCCTCGCTCCCGTCGAGCGGGGCCCGACCGGTGATCCTCAACACGTGGGAGGCCGTGTACTTCGACCATCGGCTCGACACGCTCC
>CAXAWD010000250.1:0-5977 GCA_963972325.1 uncultured Acidimicrobiaceae bacterium | reverse complement strand
TGCCCGACCGTACCTTCGACGGCCGCCTCGACCTGGACGTCGGCGGGCGGATCGTCGAGCTGATCGAGGTCGGTCCGGCACACACCGCGGGCGACACGATCGCGGTCGTGCCCGACGCCGGGGTCGTGTACACGGGCGACATCCTGTTCATCGGTGGCACCCCGATCGTGTGGGCCGGTCCGCTGAACAACTGGGTCGAGGCGTGCGATCTGATGCTCGGCATGGACGTCGATCACGTCGTTCCCGGCCACGGTGCCGTGACCGACAAGACGGGCGTCACGGCGGTGCGTGACTACCTCTCGTTCGTCGACGAGGAGGCGACCGCCCGCCACGAGGCCGGCGTCGACGCGTTCGACGCCGCCCGCGACATCGGGCGGGCGATCGGGGCCTCCGAGCGGTTCGGTGAACTCGGCGAGTTCGGTCGGATCGCGGTCAACGTCGAAACGGTGTACCGGTCACTCGACCCGACCCACGAGACGCCCGACGTGGTCGAGCAGTTCAGGCGGATGGCCGAGCTCGAGCGCCCGCACCACGACCCGACGTCAGGCGGCTGATGCCGCCTCGGCCTCGCGACGGCGCGTGGCCACCGACCGTCGAACCGCCAGCACCCAGCCGACGGCGACCGCGATCGAGAAGATGAACCACTGCGCCGCGTACGACAGGTGGTTGCCCTCGCTGAGGTCGGGGGCGATCACCGGCTCGGGCACCGGGCCGACCTCGGCCGGCACCGACTCGATCAGATCGACGTACATCGGCAACACCTCGCCGTCGACCTGCGGTGCGAGTCGGTCGATGTCGAGCCGTTGCGCCTCGCGCAGCACGCCGTCGGCCGGATCGGACAGCTGCCCGAAGCCCCGCTCCTGGGACGGACGGAGTCGGCCCGTGACCTCGACCTCGAGCGCCGGCACCTCCGGCAGGTCGAACGTCTGCGGTACGAACCCCCGATTCACGAAGAGGACACGACCGTCGTCGAGCCGCAGCGGCACCACCGTGTTGACGCCGGCCCGCCCGTTCTGCGAACGGTTGACGATCAGCACGCCCTCGTCGGCCAGATACGTGCCGGACGTGGTGACCGGTCGCCAGGCGATGTCGTCGGGATCGGCATCGGGCGTGAGCAGTTCGTCGATCGGCACGGGCGTCGCGTCGTAGCGTTCTTCGACCACGGCATTGAACGCCTGGCGTTCGTCGAGCCGGCTCAGCTGCCAGAAGCCCAGGTTGATCATGGCGATGATCCCCACGACGACGAGCAGGTGGAACGCGATCCACTTCGGGCGCAGCAGAAACCGGTACATGCGCCGCAAACGGTATCGGCGCTGGCACGATGGACCCCATGGAGTTGCCCGACTTCCACATCCCGCTGGCGGAGAAGATCGAATGGATGATCGAGACCGAGGGTTGGGCGCTCGAGCCGGTGTCTCCCCGGTCCGACACCGAACCGCCCACTCCTGCCTACGCCTACACGATCGGGCTGCCCGCACTGACCGGCTTCCCCGAGATCGCCGTGTTCGGCTTGACGCCGGTCGCCACCAAGGGACTGGTCGGCCTCGTCGTCGACGCCCTCCGTGGCGGCACCGACATCATGCTCGGGGTCGAGCTGATCGGCCTGCTCGACAACGATCTGCGCTGCATGTTCGCCCCGATCGACCTCGACGTGCACGGTGAGGCGTTCTCGACGGCCACGGCGTGGTACCGGGGCGACCCGTTCTCGATGGTGCAGTTGCTGTACCCCGACCGCAACGGGTTCATGCCGTACGAGACCGGGTTCGAGCAGCGGCTCCGCCTCGCGCAACCCGTGATCGGAACCCCTGGGGCCACCCAACCGTGACCGCCGCTCCCGAGCCAGGTCGACCGTTGCTGGTCTTCGACGGCGACTGCGGTTTCTGCACCACGTCGGCCCGTGGCGGCCAACGGCTCCTCGGGCTCGACCACGTCGAGCCGTGGCAGTTCCTCGATCTCGACACCCTCCCGGTCACCGAGGAGCAGTGCCGGCAGGCGGTCCAGTGGATCGCCGCCGACGGCACGGTGGCATCGGCACACGATGCGGTCATCGCCGCGCTGCGTCATGCCGGGCGCGGCTGGGCCGTACTCGGGCGCGTGATGGGGTTGCCCGGTGTCCGGTCGTTCGCCGGGCTCGTGTACCGGCTGGTGGCCCGCTTCCGGTACCGCATGCCGGGCGGCACACCGGCATGCCGACTCCCCGGCTCCTGACCGGTACGTTCGGGTCATGGTGATGATCCGCGGTGTCGACCTCGTCCACGATCTGTCCGGCGACGGGCCCGATCTCGTCTGGGGGCACGGGCTCACCCGGTCGATGGCAACCGAGGATGCGCTCAGCATGTTGGACTGGGCGGCCATCCGCGAGTCCAACCGCGTGCTGCGCTACGACGCTCGCGGGCACGGCGACTCCGGTTCGACCCCCGATCCGACCGACTACTCGTGGCGGTCGTTGGCCGAGGACCAACTGGCGCTCGCTGACCACCTCGGCATCGGGTCGTACGTCGCCGGGGGAGCATCGATGGGCTGTGCCACGGCGCTGCACGCCGCTGTGCTCGCTCCGGAGCGCATCCGCGGTCTCGTGCTCGTGATCCCGCCGACCGCCTGGCACACCCGCGCCGCGCAGGTCGACGCGTACGCCGCGATGGCCGATCTGGTCGCCGCCGGCGACCACGCGACACTGCTGGCCGGCGCCGCGGCCCGCCCGGTTCCCGACCCGTTCGCCGACGACCCTCGCTGGCAACAACGGTTTCCCGAGTTGCTGCAGAACACCGATCCGGAACGGCTCGCCCGCATCTTCCGCGGAGCGGGCACGGCCGACCTGCCACCGCCGGACGAGATCGCAACCATCGAGGTGCCGACGATGATTCTCGCGTGGACGGGCGATCCCGGGCACCCGGTCACCACGGCGGCACGGCTCCAGGAACTGATCGGCGGCAGCGAGTTGACGGTGGCCACGACCGCCGACGGGTTCGCCTCCTGGACCGGCCGCGTCCAGCGGTTCCTGTCCCGGTTCTGACCGTCAGTTCTGAGCGAGGCAGAACCCGGCGACCTCGTCGACCCAGCGTCGCCACAGCTCGGGTGGGTAGTCGTGGCCCATCCCCTCGATCTCGACGAAACGGGCGCCGGGGATCAACTCGGCCGTGCGGCGGCCACCGCTGATGTCGATCAGTGTGTCGGCCGTGCCGTGCATCACCAGCGTCGGAGTGGTCACGGAGGTGAGGTCGTCGGCCCACCTGCGGGATGCGACGATCGCGAGATACTGGCGCCCGACCCCGGCCGGGTCGAAGGCCCGGTCGAACGCGCGCTCCGCCGTCGCCGCGCTCCGCTCGTCGTCGACGAAGGCCGGGCTGCCCCAGATGCGCTGACCGGCGACGCTGTTCGCGACGGCCGACTCGCGGTCGGTGGCCGGTGCGCCGGTCAGATGAGCGTGGGCCTCGGGCGTCGACCTGCCGGAGTCGGGCTCGCCCGTGGTCGACATCACCGAGACCATCGTCAGCAGTCGGTCGGGGTGGTGGATCGCGAGCTGCTGCACGATCATCCCGCCCATCGACAGGCCCATCGCGTGCGCCCGCTCGACGCCGACGGCGTCGAGCACCGCAACGGCGTCGGCGGCCATGTCGGTCAGCCCGTACGCGGCGCCCCGCTCGTCGGTCGGAGCGTCGGTGAAGTGGGTCGACAGGCCGACGTCACGATTGTCGAAGCGGACGACGTGGAATCCGGCGTCGACGAACATCTGGCACCACTCGGCGTCGTAGTTGATGCACTGCGAGCCCAGTCCGTTGACGAGCAGCAACGTCGGGTCGTCGGGTGATCCGAACGTCTCGTAGTACAGCGAGCAGGTTCCGTTGACGGCGTTCGGCATGTCGAAAATGTATCGACCCGCCCGAACCGACCAGAATGCGGAGATGGACCTGCTCGTCGTCGCCGATGACCGAACCGGCGCACTGGAGACCGCAGCCATCCTCGCCGACCGGATCGGTTCGCCGATCGGCGTGTCGGCGTGGCCGAGCCGGCCCGACCCGACCGGCACGGGCATCGCCGTCGTCGACCTGGGCAGCCGCCATCTGTCTCCGATCGATGCCCGGGCCCGCATCGCCGCACTGGAGACCACCGGTCGGGTCGGGCACAAACTCGATTCGACGTTGCGGGGGAACTGGCCCGACGAGTTGGCGGCCTGGGCCGGGCGCCGCCCGGTGCTGCTGGTACCGGCGCTGCCCGAACAGGGGCGCACCTGCGTCGACGGCATCGTGCTCGATCACGGGCGCCCGGTGCACGAAGGCGACGCCGGCAGCGACGTGCGACGTCGTGTGTACTCGTCGCGGCCCGCCGAGCTGTTGCGTGGGGCCGGTGTCCACGACGTCGTCGAACTCGGCGAGCGGTCTGCGGTCGGAGCGTGGCTCTCCGACCCGGTCGGTGTGGCAGTGGCCGATGCCGAATCGACCGACGACATCGCCGAGACCGTCGCCGAATGGGAAGGGGCACCGGACGACGTGGTGCTCGCCGGCCCGTCGGCGGTGATCGGTGCCGCGGCTCCCGACCACGGCACCCGGAGCGCCCCGCCGGGCACCGCTGGTCCGATCCTGATCGCGTGCGGCAGCGTGCATCCGGTGGCGCGAGCACAGCTGGCCGAAGCCGAGCGGGCGGGGGTCACCGTCACCACGATCGCCGACGACATCACCGCCGGCCGACTGCGCGACGCTCACGAACTCGTGTTGGCCACCGAGATCCCGGTCGGCGACATCGACGAACCGCTCGCCGTGGCGGCCGCCTCGACGTTGGCCGCCGGGGTCGACGACCTCCGGCGAGCGGTGGGACTGGGCGCTCTGGTCGTCGTCGGGGGTGACACGGCGGCTGCCGTGTTCGGGCGTGCGGCGGTGTCGGTGCAGGGCACGGTCACGCCGGGCACCGCATGGGCCACCGTCGACGGCTTCGACATGCCGGTGATCACCCGCTCCGGTGGGTTCGGGAGCGATCGGTCGCTCGTCGACCTGGTCCGAGGCACGCTGCGACCATGAACCGCCCACCGATCGCCGTCACGATGGGCGACGCCTCGGGCGTCGGGCCGGAGATCGTGCTGCTCGCCGCGACGAACGGCGCCCTCCTCGGCGGCGACGTCGTCGTCTACGGCGACGCGGCGATCCTGCGGGCCGGGAAGGCGCTGCTGGGCGTCGATGTGCCGATCCGTGCGGTCACCTCGCCGGCCGACTCCCGGCCGGGAGCGCTCGACGTGGTCGATCTCGGGATCCTGACCGCCGACGACCACCGGCCCGGCGAACTCGACCGTGCGTCCGGTGCGGCGGCGCGGGCGTACGTGTTGGCGGCGACCGATGCTGCGCTGGCGGGCGACGTGGCGGCGATCGTCACGATGCCGATGAACAAGGAGGCGACCCAGCTCTCCGACCCGACGTTCGTGGGGCACACCGAGTTGGTCGCCGACCGGTGTGGCGTGTCGAGCGTGACGATGATGCTCACCGCCGAGCACGAGCACGGGGCGCTCGCGGTCACCCACGTCAGCACGCACTGTTCGCTGCGTGACGCGATCGATCGGGCCAGCACCGACCGGGTGCTCGACGTGATCCGACTGACCCACGAGGCGACGGGCCGTTTCCTGCCGTCACCGCGCATCGCCGTGTGCGGCCTCAATCCACACGCCGGCGAGCACGGGCTGTTCGGCACCGAGGACATCGAGCAGATCGCCCCGGCGATCGACGCCGCTCGGGCCGAGGGCATCGACGCCGAGGGCCCGCTACCCGCCGACACCGTCTTCTTCCAGGCGGTGCACCGGTTCCGGTACGACGCGATCGTCGTGATGTACCACGACCAGGGGCACGCGCCGATGAAACTGCTGGCCTTCGACACCGGCGTCAACGTCACACTCGGCCTGCCGATCATCCGCACCTCGGTCGACCACGGCACCGCCTTCGACATCGCGTGGACCGGCCGGGCGTTCACCGACTCGCTCACGCACGCGCTCGCGTTC
>CAXAWD010000249.1:0-5980 GCA_963972325.1 uncultured Acidimicrobiaceae bacterium | reverse complement strand
GTGAAGCTGAAGCGGCGGCCGCCCTTGACGACCTTGGCCACGCAGTTGATGGTGATGACGCGCGACTCGCGCAGGCCACCTTCGTTGTCGCGATCGTTGCGATTGTCGTTGTACGCCATCAGAACTCCAGACCTGCGTTGTCGTTGTCGTTGCGACTGCTTCGGCGATCGCAGCGGTCATTTTGCACCATCATCAGAACTCGAGTCCTGCGTTGCGTGCTGCTTCGGCGATCGCTGCGACACGACCGTGATAGGCGAACCCACCGCGGTCGAACACCACGGTGTCGATGCCGGCGGCCTTGGCCCGCTCGGCGACGAGTTGACCGACGCGCTCGGCGGCGGCGACCGTGGCACCGCTGGAGGTGCGCAGGTCGGGTTCGTTGGTGGACGCGGCCGCGAGGGTGCGACCGGCGTCGTCGTCGATCACCTGGACGGCGATGTGCTTGTTCGAGCGGTGCACGGCGAGACGCGGACGGGCCGCGGTGCCGTGGACCTTCTTGCGAACTCGACGGTGGCGGCGGATGCGGCCCTCGCGACGTGCCTTGGCGATGTCACTCATTACTTCTTACCTGCCTTGCCGGCCTTGCGCAGGACGCGCTCGCCGGCATACCGGACGCCCTTGCCCTTGTAGGGCTCGGGCTTGCGGATGCTGCGGATGTTGGCGGCCACCTGGCCGACGACCTCTTTGTCGATGCCCGAGATGACGACCTGCGTCGGTGCGGGAACCTCGAAGGTGATGCCGTCGGGTGCGGTCACGTTGACCGGATGGCTGAAACCGAGGTTGAGCCGCAGGGCGCTGGCGCCCTGCGCTTCGGCGCGGTAGCCGACGCCGACGATCTCGAGCTGCTTCGTGTAGCCGTCGGTGACACCGATGACCATGTTGTTGACGAGGCTGCGCGTGAGACCGTGGAGGGCCTTGTTCTTGCGCTCGTCGTTGGGGCGCACGAACGTGAGTGCGCCGTCGTCCTGACGGATTTCGATGTCGCCGGGGATGTCGCGGGTGAGCGAGCCCTTCGGGCCCTTCACCGTGACGGTGCCGTCGGCGATCGTGACGTCGACGCCGGACGGGACGGTGACGGGTGCGTTACCGATACGAGACATGAGTCTTCCCTTCGATTCCTTGGTCGATCCTCTGGATCACCAGACGTAGCAGAGGACTTCGCCGCCGACGTTGCGCTTGCGCGCCTCGCGGTCGGTCATGAGCCCATGGCTGGTGGACAGGACGGCCACACCGAGGCCACCGAGCACACGAGGCACGGCGGTCGACTTGCGATAGACACGCAGGCCCGGAGTGGAGATGCGACGGAGGCCCGAGATCGTGCGCTCACGATCGTCGGAGTACTTCATCGAGATGGTGAGCACGTCGCCGGGGCCCTTGGTCGACGGAGCGACCTCGAAGCCTCCGATGTAGCCCTCGGATTCGAGGACCTTGGCGAGTGCGACCTTCTGCTTGGACGAGGGCATACGCACCTCGTCGTGCATCGCCGTGTTCGCGTTGCGAATCCGGGTCAGCATGTCGGCAATGGGATCAGTCAGCATGTTTCTTCCTCCCTCACCAGCTCGACTTCGTCAGACCGGGGATCTCACCGGCATGTGCGAGCTCACGCAAGCAGATGCGGCAGAGGCCGAACTTCCTGAAGACCGAACGGGACCGGCCGCAACGGCGGCAGCGGGTGTAGGCGCGAACTTTGAACTTGGGCGTACCAGCCGCCTTGTTGACGAGTGCTTTCTTGGCCATGTCGTTTCTCTCTCTCGCCTACTCGTTCACTTCTTCTTGCCACCGCGGTACGGACCACGGCTCTTCTTCTTGCGGGGGGCGTTGTCGGCGTCGGCGCCCTTCTTGAAGGGGAAACCGAACGCATCGAGGAGCGCCTTGCCGGCTTCGTTCGTGGTCGCGGTGGTGACGATGGTGATGTCCATGCCGCGCTGGTGGTCGACGTTGTCGACGTTGATCTCCGGGAACACCGTCTGGTCGTTGAGACCGAACGTGTAGTTGCCCCGTCCGTCCCACGAGTGGGCCGGCAGGCCGCGGAAGTCACGAATACGCGGGATGGCGACGGCGATCAGGCGGTCGTAGAACTCCCACATGCGGTCGCCGCGCAGCGTCACCTTGGTGCCGATCGCCTGCCCCTCACGGAGCTTGAAACCGGCGATCGAGGTGTGCGCCTTGGTGACGACCGGCTTCTGGCCGGAAATCAGCGTGAGCTCGTCGACGGCCTTCTCGAGCAGCGACGGCTGCTGCGTGGCACGGCCGACGCCCATGTTGATGACGATCTTGTCGAGCTTCGGGATCTGCATCGTGTTGCCGATGCCGAGATCCTTGGCGAGCTGCGCCTTGATCGTGTTGTTGTACCGCGCCTTGAGACGGGGCAGGTTGTTGTTGGTCGCGGTTGCGGTGGCGCTCATCAGACTTCCTCACCACTCGGCCGTGCGATCCGGACCTTCTCGCCGCTGCCGTTCTCGGCGTAGCCGAGACGGACGGTCTTGCCCTTGTGCACGAACATGACGTTGGATGCGTCGATCGGCATGTCCTTGTCGATGATCCCGGCCTGCTCGTTGGCCCGAGCGGCACGCTGATGCTTCGACGCGGTGTTCACACCGGTGACGATCACCTTGTTGGCCTTGGGGTAGACGTGTTCGATCACGCCTTCCTTGCCTTTGTCCTTGCCCGTGATCACACGGACCGGATCTCCCTTGCGGAGTTTCATGTCAGATCACCTCCGGTGCGAGCGACACGATGCGCATGAACTTGCGGTCACGCAGCTCACGGCCGACCGGGCCGAAGATGCGGGTGCCGCGCGGCGTGAGATCGTCCTTGATCAACACGGCTGCGTTCTCGTCGAAACGGATGTAACTGCCATCCGGACGACGCTTTTCCTTCTTGACTCGGACGACGACGCACTTGACGACGTCACCCTTCTTCACCCCGGCTCCCGGGATGGCATCTTTGACGGTGGCCACGAAGATGTCCCCGATCGAGGCGTAGCGGCGGCGTGTGCCACCCAGTACCTTGATGCAGAGGACTTCCTTGGCGCCGCTGTTGTCGGCGACCCGGAGGCGCGATTCTTGCTGGATCATGGGGTCACCGTGCCCGCTCGATGACGTCGATCAGACGCCAGCGCTTGCTCTTGCTCATCGGACGGGTTTCCATGACGCGCACCTTGTCGCCGACGCCGGCGTCGTTGGTCTCGTCGTGGGTGTAGAGCTTCTTGCTCTTCAGGACGAACTTGTTGTACTTGGCGTGACGCACCCGGTCGGTGATGGTGACGACGATCGTCTTGTCCATCCCGGCCGACGTCACGACGCCTTCACGGACCTTACGGGCCGAACGGTCCGTGTCGGTCGCCACGTCGCTGGCGCTTCCCTCGGCGGCTGCCGAGCTGGTGTCGGTGTCACTCATGATGCTTCACTTTCGGCCGCAGCGATCTCGCGCTGGCGGATGAGGGTGTTGATACGCGCGATCTGGCGGCGGACCTTGGGGATCTCCGCGGTGTTCTCGAGCTGCCCGGTGGCGTTCCGGAAGCGGAGGTTCAGGGCCTCGTGCTTGGTCTGACGGAGCTCGTCGACGAGCTCGGCCAGGTCCATCTCGGCCAGCTTGTTCTTGCGTGCCATGTCAGATCATCTCCTCACGCGTGATGACGCGCGCCTTGATCGGGAGCTTCTGGATCGCCTTGTTCATGGCTTCCTTGGCCACGGCCTCGTCCGGGTACGACAGCTCGAAGAGCACACGACCCGGGCGCACCACGGCGACCCAGAACTCGGGGTTGCCCTTGCCGGATCCCATGCGGGTCTCGGCGGGCTTCTTCGTGACCGGCTTGTCCGGGAAGACGTTGATCCAGACCTTGCCACCACGACGGATGGCGCGGGTCATGGCGATACGTGCGGCCTCGATCTGGCGGGCGGTCAGCCAGCCCGGTTCGAGGGCCTGGATGCCGTACTCGCCGAAGTGCAGCTCGGTACCGGCCTTGGCCTTGCCCTTGGTGCGACCACGTTGTTGTTTGCGATGTGCGACTTTGCGGGGCATCAACATGATGGGCTCCTCACTCGCCGTCGCCGGTCTGGCGGGCGATGGTCTCTTCCTCGTCGAGCAACTTCTCGAGTTCGGGGTCGGCGTCCTTGATCAGCGGCTGCGTCTCGGGCTCGGGGGCCACCTGACGCTGACGCGAGGCCGAGGACACGACCTTGCGGGGACCGTCGTCGGCGGTCTGACCCGACGTCTCGCCGACGGCCATGGCGGCCTCGCGGGCGATCTTGTCTTCGTTGGACGGCTTGTACGGCAGGATGTCGCCCTTGTAGAGCCACACCTTGACACCGACGCGACCGTTGGCGGTCTTGGCCTCACGGAAGCCGTAGTCGATGTCGGCACGGAGCGTGTGCAACGGCACACGGCCTTCGCGATACCACTCGGTGCGGCTCATCTCGGCACCGCCGAGGCGACCCGAGCACTGCACGCGGATGCCGAGGGCACCGGCGCGCTGAGCGTTCTGCACGGCCCGCTTCATCGCACGACGGAACGCGATGCGGTTGGCGAGCTGGTCGGCGACGCCCTGAGCGATCAGCGCGGCGTCGAGCTCGGGGGTCTTGATCTCGACGATGTTGAGCTGGATCTTCTGGTTGCCGGTGATGTCGGTGATCATCTGGCGGAGCTCGTCGGCCTGGGCGCCGCGACGACCGATGACGATGCCGGGACGGGCGGTGTGCACGTCGACCCGCAGCTTGTCGCGGGTGCGCTCGATCTCGATGCGGCTGATCGCGGCCGACTCGAGCCGGTTCATGATCGCAGCGCGGATCTTCCAGTCTTCGGTGAGGTACTGCTTGTACTCACGCTCGGAGAACCAACGGCTCTTCCAGTCGGTGCTCACGCCGAGGCGGAAGCCGTAGGGATTGATCTTCTGACCCATGAATCAGTCCTCGTCCTTCTGGGTGCCCGGCTTGGCGAAGCCTGCGGCTTCGGCGTTCTCTTCGGTGTCGAACCAGACCTCGGCCTTGGTGACCTTGTAGTAGCGGCTGTCGGGGGTGTGGTAGAGCATCGAATCGGCGTTGCCCTTGATCGGGTGGGTGTCGGGCCCGTTGCCGTCGGCATCGGGCAGCACGGCACCGGCGTACTCGGCAGCGGCGAACTCGCCGGCCGGAGCGGCCGCTTCGTCCGACTCGTCGGCGGCGCTTCCCTCGTCGGGCTCGACCGCATCGTCGAGATCGGCGAGACCCTGCACGTCGGTGTCGCCGGCGCCCTCGTCGTCGGCGACATCGTCGTCGGCGACATCGTCGTCGGCGTCTTGGATCGCCTCGTCGGCCTCGACCGCGTCGACACCGGCCTTGGCGGCCTCGGCGCGCTTGCGGCTGCGCTCGACACGGGCCTGACGGTTGGCGCTCGCACCGGCGGTGTTGCCGTCGATGCGGGCCCGCACGACCTCGAGCCGATCGTCGCTCATCCGAGCGACGACGATCGTGATGTGACAGGTGCGCTTGCGGATGCGGGTGGCGCGGCCACGGGCACGGGGGCGGAAGCGACGCAGCGTCGGGCCCTCGTCGGCGAAGCAGGCGAGCACGAACAGCTCGTCGGCGTCGGCGATGTACGAACCCGTGTTGTCGGGGTTGCTGGCGTTGGCGACCGCGCTGGCGAGCACCTTGCGGATGTCATGGGCGATGCCGCGCTCGGTGAACTGCAACACCTGGTCGGCGCGCTGCACATCGAGGCCGCGGATCAGGTCGAGCACGACCCGAGCCTTGTAGGCCGAGGACCGCACGTACTTGGCGGTGGCCTTCGTGCCGTGGCGCTCGCCGACTGCGACGGCGCCTTCGTTCAACTTCGGTCCGCGCATTATCGACGGGCTCCCTTTTCCTGCCCAGCGTGGAACTTGAAGGTCCGCGTGGGGCTGAACTCGCCGAGCTTGTGGCCGACCATCGACTCGGTGACGTACACCGGGACGTGCTTGCGGCCGTCGTGGACGGCGATGGTGTGTCCGACCATGTCGGGGATG
>CAXAWD010000248.1:0-6004 GCA_963972325.1 uncultured Acidimicrobiaceae bacterium | reverse complement strand
GGTCCGCGACTTCGCCGAGGTGCGCCACGACGGCTCGATCACCGCCGACATCGCCCGTGAGGGCCTGGTGCTGTTCGGCGTCGACGACCTCGGCCTCGACAAGGTCGACCGGGCGATCCTGAAGGCGATGTGCGAGCAGTTCAACGGTGGTCCCGTCGGGCTCTCCACCGTGGCGATCAGTGTCGGCGAACAGCCCGACACGGTCGAAGACGTGTACGAGCCCTTCCTGATCCAGCAGGGCATGATCGCCCGCACACCGCGAGGGCGTGTCGCGATGCCGGCGGCGTATCAGCACCTGGGGCTCGCTCCGCCCAAGCCCCGCCCCGGCCAACCCGACCTCTTCGGGGGCTGATCAGCCCGCCGGGAGGTGTTCGCCGAGGAAGGCCATCGTCTTCGCCCACGCCGCCTGTGCCGCCGACTCGTCGTAGAACATCTCGCTCTCGTGGTTGTCGAACGCGTGCCCGGCGTTCTCGACGTTGAGCACGAATCCCGGACGACGGTCGATCGCGGCGTTGATCGCCTCGACGCCGTCGTTGGGGATGAACGCGTCGGCGTTGCCGAAGTGGAACAGGGTCGGACACGCGACGTGGTCGATCTGGTCGAGCATCGACGGCACCCCCGAGCCGTAGTAGCTGACGCACACGGCCGGTTCGGCCGCTGCCGCGACGCTCCAGGCGAGGGAGCCGCCGAGGCAGAAGCCCATCACGCCAGGGATTCCGTCGACCTCGTCGAGCGCCCGGAGGGCGCGAAAGGCGGCGACGCAGTCCGTGGCGGCCGCGGCCGAGTCGAGCTTGCCGACCTGCTCCATCGACGCCGCCAACCCTGCCTCGTCGTGGCCCGCTTCCCAGCCGGGTGCGAACCGCCAGAAGACCTCGGGCGCGCCGACGACGTAACCGGCCTCGCACAGCCGGTTCGCGACGGCTCTGATGTACGGCCCGACGCCGAAGATCTCCTGGATCAGCAGCACGGCAGGGCCCGACCCGGCAGGCGGCACCCACACGTGCAGCGGCATCGCGCCGACGGCGTCGATCGGGACGGGCACGGTTCGTGAAGCAGCCATGTCCGCATGATCGCACAGCCGCTCGTAGCCTCGGGGAGCCATGCAGCTCGCGGACTTCGACTACGACTTGCCGGACGACCGGATCGCACAGTCGCCGATCGAACCCCGCGACGCCGCGCGCCTGCTCGTCGACCGGGGGAGCGACCTGCCCTCTCATCGTCAGGTGCACGATCTCCCCGACGTGCTCCGTCCCGGCGACCTGCTGGTCGTCAACGAGACGAAGGTGATCCCGGCCCGGCTGCCGCTGCGTCGCTCGACGGGTGGTGCAGCCGAGGTCCTGCTGCTCGAACCGCTCGACGGTGCGAGGATCGTCTGGGAGGCGCTGATCCGGCCCGCGAAGCGGCTCAAGACCGGCGAGGTGCTGCGATCGGTGGCGGGCGACGAGGTCGTACAGATCGGTGAACGAACTGCCGCTGGCGACACGTTCGAGGTTCGGCTCATCGGTTCCGCCGACTCGCTCGATCTCCTGGCGGTGCACGGTGAGATGCCGCTTCCCCCGTACATCACCGAGCGGCTCGCCGACCCCGAGCGGTACCAGACCGTGTACGCCCGGGAGCCCGGCAGTTCGGCCGCGCCGACGGCCGGGCTGCACTTCACGCCCGAGTTGCTGGCCCGGCTCGGCGAGGCCGGCATCGGCGTCGCGAAGGTCGAACTGGTCGTCGGGCTCGACACGTTCCGTCCGATCACCGAGGACGACCCACTCGAGCACCGGATGCACACCGAGCGGTACCGGGTGACGGCCGACACGATGGAGCGTTGCGAGGCGGCCGATCGGGTGGTCGCCGTCGGAACCACTTCGGTTCGAGCGCTCGAATCGGCGGCAGCGTTCGGTGAGTTGGAGGGTCGGACCGACATCTTCATCCACCGCGGCTTCGACTGGCAGGTCGTCGACCTGATGATGACCAACTTCCATCTCCCCAAGACGACGTTGCTGATGATGATCGACGCCTTCGTCGGCGGGCGTTGGAAACGGCTGTACGACGAGGCGCTCGCCGGCGACTACCGCTTCCTCAGCTTCGGCGACGCGATGCTGTTGGACCGTCGTGCGCGCTGAGGTCGCGCTCGTGGTCGCCACGGCACTGCTCGCTGTCGGATGTTCCGACGGCGGTTCGGCATCGGAGTCGACGGTTCGGGTACCCGTGTCGGTTCTCCGCGGCCCCACGGACACGCTCCCGGAGGATGCGGGTGGTGTCGACCTCGGCGCCCTCGGACCCGCATCCGGTCTGACGTTCTGCGAGGCGTTCGCAGCCGTGCGAACGGACTGGGTGAACGGCGCGATCGTGCCGCTGCAGTGGTGGATCGATGCGTACGCCGAGGTCGAGGACGAACCGGATGACGCAGCGGCATCGCTGGCCGTACTGCGCGAGTTCGCCGACCTGAAACTCGCCTGGAACTTCAAGCGCGTGGATACGCGGCCCGTCTACGACGAGGACATGGCGCGGGAGGCGGTCGTGCTCGCCGATGCCGCGGCGGCAGCGTGCCCGGACCTGCCCCTGGTCGTCGGGCCGAACCCGTCGGCCGATCCGCCGGATTGGTGGGCCGACGAGTCCGATGCCGCTGTGGCGACGATGTGCCGTGACGATGCAGCCGGGCTCGCGGTTGCGATCGACGCGTACGTGGAGCGCAACGGCCGGCAGCCACTCCACCAGGAGCAGGTGTACGCCGACGCGTTCGTCGCGTGGGCGTACGGGGACGCCGAACTCTTCGTCGGATCGGAGTACTTCGGGATCCGGCTCGACGACGACGGCAGCGCGGACGTGGTACCCGTTCCCGGTGGTGCCTGCGCTCGCTAGCCTCGCTCGGCGTGCATGTCGTCGAGTTCGAGACCGAAGCGACCGACGGGTCGGCGCGCGCCGGTACCGCGACGACGGCCAACGGGAGCTACACGACGCCGCTGTTCATGCCGGTCGGCACCAGGGGAGCGATCAAGTACCTCAGCGCTGCCGACTACGAGGCGCTCGGCGCCCAGATCGTGCTCGGCAACACGTACCACCTGATGATGCGCCCGGGCGCCGAGACGGTCGCCCAGCTCGGCGGGCTGGGCCGATTCGCCGGGTGGCGCGGACTCACGCTCACCGACTCGGGCGGGTTCCAGGTGTTCTCGCTGGAACCGAAGGTCGACGACGACGGCGTCACCTTCCAGAGCACCTACGACGGCAGCACGCACCGGTTCACGCCGGAGCTCGCCGTCGACACCCAGCAACTCCTGGGCGCCGACATCCAGATGGTGCTCGACGTGTGTCCGCCGCTGCCCAGCCCGCCCGAGGTGATCCGTCTGGCGGTCGAGCGGACGTCGTCGTGGGCTGCACGGGCTCGCGCGCACCATACGCGCGACGATCAGGCGCTGTTCGGCATCGTCCAGGGTGGCACCAGTGAGACGATGCGTGCCGAGAGCGCCCAGCGCACCGCCGCACTCGACTTCGACGGGTACGGCATCGGTGGGCTGTCGGTCGGTGAAACGCGCGAGGAGATGCTGCCGGCGCTGGCCGCCGCGCTCGCACACCTGCCGACCGATCGTCCCCGCTACCTGATGGGTGTCGGTGACCCGGCATCCCTGGTCGAGGCCGTCGCGTTGGGTGTCGACCAGTTCGACTGCGTGATGCAGACCCGGCTGGGGCGGCACGGCACCGCTCTCACGTCGGAGGGGCGCCTCAACGTGAAGCGCCAGGAGTTCACCGTCAGCGAGGAGCCGCTCGACGCCGAGTGCGGGTGCATGGTCTGCGAACGCCACACCCGTGGGTACCTGCGACACCTGTTCAAGGTGGGGGAGCCGACCGCGTCACGGCTGGTCAGCCTGCACAACGTCGCGTGGACGATCGACCTGATGAACCGGATGCGGGCGGCGATCCACGCCGGCACGTTCGATGCCCTGCGGGCGGACGTGCTCTCGGTCTGGGCCGACTGAGCCGCACCCACTCGCACGAACCGCGAGCGCGCGTCGCTAGGCTTGCCGACCGCTATGCATGCATTTTCGATCCTGGCCCAGGAATCCGACAACGGCGGCGGTGGTATCGCCTCCCTGCTCGTTCTCCTGCTGATTCCGTTCGCGATGTACTTCTTCCTGATCCGCCCGCAGCGCAAGCGGATGAAGGAGCAGGCGGCGGTGCAGTCGTCGCTCGGTATCGGCGACGAGGTCATCACCAGCTCCGGCATCTACGGGTTCATCACCGGCGAGGAAGACGGGCTCTTCTGGCTCGAGATCGACGACGACGTCCAGATCCGCATCGCCCGGGCGGCGATCCAGGGTCGGGTCGACGCCGACGATGACGCCGACGACGATGACGACGATGCGGCCAAGGCCTCGGCGGGTTCGGGCGACGACGAAGACGACGCGTCGTGAAGAAGTCGACCCTCTGGGTTTCGATCCTGCTGTTCGTCGGCGTCGTCGGTGGACTGCTCGGTCTGAACGTCGGTCTCGGCAACTCCCCGGTGTTGGGGCTCGATCTCAAGGGTGGCGTCAGCGTCATCCTGGCTCCGGAGATCGACGGCACCTCGAGTGAGGACCTCGGCTTCGTCCGCGACCTCGTGCGCGATCAGCTCGAATCCACCGGCATCGCCGAGCCCGACGTCCGTGTCGAGGGCAGCAACGTCATCGTCGACCTCCCGGGCGTGCGCGATCAGGACGAGGCCCTGGCCGCCGTGTCGGTGTCGGGCATCGTCGATCTCCGTCCGGTGCTCGCCGTCGGCGCCGCCGAGCCGTCGGCCGACCCCGCCGCCGACGGCGCGACCCTGGTCGGCATCGACGGTCTGACCTACACCGTCGGAGCATCCGGCGCCCAGGGCGACGTGTTCGTCCGCAAGAGCGCCGGCGTGTCGCTCGACCAGACCGGCAACTGGCAGGTCACGGTCGATCTCACCAGCGACGGCAACGACGACTGGAACGTGCTCGCATCCGAGTGCTACTCGGGCTTCTCGACGTGCCCGACGGGGCAGCTGGCGATCGTGCTCGACAACGTGGTGCAGTCGGCGCCGTCGGTCAACCAGCCGTCGTTCGACACCGGGGTCTCGATCAGTGGCAGTTTCACCGAGGACGAGGCGCGTTCCCTCGCAGCCGTGCTCAACCGCGGTGCGTTCCCGATCCAGATGGTGCAGGAGCGCGTCGAGACGGTGTCGCCGACCGCCGGGCAGGACTCGCTCGACGCCGCGATCATCGCCGGTCTCCTCGGCGTCGCGCTGACGCTGATCTACATGATCGCCTACTACCGCCGGCTCGCGCTCGTGATCGTGAGCGGCCTCGTGGTGTGGGGCGGCACCGTGTACCTCCTCGCGACCTACGTGTCGCAGGCGACGAACTACGCCTTCACGTTGGCCGGCGCGACCGGTGTGATCGTGTCGATCGGTATCACCGTCGACACGTACATCGTGTTGTTCGAACGGCTCCGCGACGAGACCCGCCTCGGCCGTGCGCTCCACAACGCGGCGCCGCGCAGCTTCGCCATGACGTGGCGCACGATCGTGGCCGCGAACGTCGTCGGCCTCATGTCGGCGCTGATCCTGTTCTGGCTGAGCGTTGGCTCGGTGAAGGGTTTCGCCCTCTACGTGGGGCTCACCACGATCTGCGACCTGTTGGTCTGCTGGTTCTTCATCCGGCCGGCCGTGTTCCTGTTCGCAATGAGTCGCTTCGCCGGTGACGGCCGATCCGCCACCGGAGCCTCGGCACCGATCGGAGCGACGTCATGAGCGCACCCGTCTCCGTCTCCCGAACCGGTTTCGGCCGGGCGGTCAACGGCCAGACCAGCATCGACTTCATCGGTCGCCGCAAGTACGGATTCGGCGTGTCGCTGGTGTTGCTCGTCCTCACCGTCGTCACGCTCTTCGCCCAGGGGCTCAACCTCGGTATCGACTTCGCTGGTGGTGTGTCGTGGGACGTGCCGTCGACCAACGGGTTCACGGTGTCCGACGCGGAAGACGTGCTCGCCGCCAACGGCCTGAGCACCGAAGGCG
>CAXAWD010000247.1:0-6004 GCA_963972325.1 uncultured Acidimicrobiaceae bacterium | reverse complement strand
GCGTCGATCGACGACAACGTCGGGCGCATGCTCGACTGGCTCGACGCCGCAGGCCTCGCCGACAACACGGTGGTCGTCTACACGAGCGACCAGGGTTTCTTCCTCGGCGACCACGGGTGGTTCGACAAGCGGTTGATGTACGAGGAGTCGCTGTCGATGCCGTTCCTCGTCCGGTACCCGGCGATGGTCGACGCCGGATCGTCGTGCGACGAGATCGCGCTCAACGTCGATGTCGCCCCGACCTTCCTCGAACTCGCCGGCGTCGAGGTGCCCGACGAGATGCAGGGCGAGTCGATCGTGCCGCTGCTGCGCGGCGAGTCGCCCGACGATTGGCGGCAGTCGATGTACTACCGCTACTGGATGCACCGCGACGGGGCCCACAACGTCCCCGCCCACTACGGCGTACGGACCCGGACCCACAAGCTGATCTGCTACTACAACGATCCGCTCGATCAACTCGGCGCCAACGGGCCCACCGATCCGGTCGAGTGGGAGCTGTTCGATCTGGTGGCCGACCCGCTCGAGACCACGAACGTGATCGACGATCCCGCCTACACGGAGGCCGCCGCCGAGCTGCGGGCCGAACTCGCCCGGCTGCAACGCGAACTCGGCGACGAGCCACACCCCGCCGCGGTCTGAGCCGGCCGCGGGCCGGCCGTACTCACGACGCGATCGCAGCGGCTTCGCACGCGCGGGCGGCGGCGTGGGCGGGCACGCCGGCTTCGACCAGGCGCCGCTCGATGTCGCGCCGGTCGAGCATGATCGTGCGGCGGGCCCACTCGTCGTGGGTCGCCTGGAGATCGTCGGGGAGACGCTTCAGGTGGCGCTGCGCGACGGTCGGGAACTTGCGGCGCACCGCGAAGCCGTCGCTCACCGGCTGTGCGAGCCCGAACATCACGCACCGGTGCAAGGCCTTGCCGAACGGCGAGTTCTGGCCTTTGGCGAACGACAGCCCCATCGACCTGGCGGCGTGCTGGAGGTCGAGCGTGAACCCATCGGGCTCGTGGTCGAACTCGTCCGCGAACCGGCGCATGATCCACGTCGCGGTCGGGCCGATGACGCTCAGCCAGAACCGTTCGACGTAGGCGCTGCGGGGGTCGTGGCCGCGTGCGTCGAGTACGGGATCGGCCCACGGCCGGATGGTGGCGGGGGATGGGATGAGTTGGATGACGTCCACGAGTGCTCCGTCCTGATGCGGTGACAGAGGGAAGCCGGACGCCGTGAGTGAGGGGAACGCGAGACCCCGAACCGGAAACTCCGGCGCGGGTACCTGCCGGGGCCCGGTACCCGGGCTTCCTTCGTGTCTGCTCGCCGTGATGACACTATTGTTGCGTTCTCGCAACGATAGTGTCACTGAAGGGAGGTGAGCGTCATGGACGTTCGAGGTGACCAGGTGCTGGTGTCCGACGCCGCAGTTCAGTTGGGAGTCACTCCGCAGCGAGTCCGAGTGTTGCTCGCTAACGGCGATCTGCGAGGCCAACGTGTCGGGGGCGTGTGGATGATCGACCCGGACTCGATCGCTCAGTATCATCACACTCGTCGTCAACAGGCCGGGCGGGCGTTGGCCCCCGTCACCGCGTGGGCTGCGCTGCTCACTTCGTTCGCCACCGATGTCACCGATGAGCTCGCGAGCGCATTCGGGATCGCCGGCAAACGTCGAGCCCGGATCCGTGCACTACGCGACCGCGACATCGACGATTGGCGCTGGCTCGCTCGACGCCGTGCCACCGTGAATCGCTTCAGTACCCGATCGGCCTACCTGGCACGACTCCGAAAAGAGACCGGCTGTGTCCCCGCCGGCTCGAGCGCCGCACCAATCGGTGCGTTGACCGATGGCAGAGACACGTTCGACGCCTACGTCGACGGCACCACCGCCCGCCAGCTCGTTGGCCGGTACAAGCTCCGACCCGACGCTGCGGGGAACGTCACCTTGCGGACGATCAATCTCACGGACCCGGAACAACTGGAGGCGGTCCGTCATGCGCCCATACGCGGGCTCGTCATCGCCGTTGATCTGTGCGAGGACCGAGACACGCGAACCGCCGCAATCGGACGCGACATGTTGTCCGACTTGGTCCATCGGACTTCTGAGACGGGACCATGATCCCTGCTCTCAACGACACCCCGCTGCATCTGAGCACGGTCGAGACCCCGGAGTGGCCAATGTGGTCGCAGCTCGTCGAACTGTCGCCAGTTCGAAACGCACGAGTCGGCGCCGGTGGGATCAGGCCGAGTCGCGGAGCCAGGTGCGGGGGCCGATCGCGAAGTGTGGTGTGAGGGCCGGGTCGATCGTGCGGATCGTGTCGACGAGATCGTCCTGGCCGAGCGACACACAGCCGCTCGTCGGTTTGCCGGCGCCGGCCGACGTGTAGCTCGTGCGGTGCAGGAAGATCGCCGCGGCATGCGGGGTCTCGCCGGGTTCGTCGCCGGAGATCGGATCGAGGTTGGCACCGATCACCGCGGCGTGCGAGTACGCCTCGCCGTAGTTCTGGAGCCATTCGTCGGGGCCCGAGCATCCGTACGAGGCGATCACGTGCTGGTAGCGCGACGTGTTCGGTGTGGCGCCCCAGCAGTCCTCCGGCCGCACCGATCGATAGGGGGCGAGCGCTCCCGGGTCGGGCCGGTTGCCGAACATGCTGAACGTCTGGCCGTCCCAGGCGGTGACCTCGCCGAGCGGGAACACCCCGGCGGGTGTGGTGCCGTCGCCGGAGCGGCGGTCGATCAGCGGGCGGGTGCCGCTCCGGCCGAACATCGCCGGTTGTGCCTCCAGCCGGCACTGCCACTCGCCGCCGGCCGTGCGCACCGCGACTTCGACGGTGCCGGCGACATCGTCGAAGTCGTCGGTCGCCATCACCACGAACTGTCGAACCTCGGGGTGGCGGGTGGCGAGCCCGGCGACGGTGTCGAGGTCGCAGTCCGCCTCGGTCGAGAACGCGACGTCGCGGGTGGCGGGTGCATCGACCGCTGCGCCCGACGGGCCGATCGCGTCGAGCGCGCCGACGACGGTGCCGCTCGCGACGGCGGCGGTGACCGCGAGGGCGATGGTGCGTGCGAGATTCACGCCCCGAGTCTGGTCGCGGACGCCGATCGACCACAATCACCCCATGGAAGATGTGCCGACCGGAGTTCGAGCCGCAGCGGAGCGAGTCGCGGCCGCCGAACGGATCGTGGTGCTCACCGGCGCCGGGATCTCGACCGATTCGGGCATTCCCGACTTTCGGGGACCGAAGGGCATCTGGACCAAGAATCCCGCTGCCGAGAAGGCGTCGACGATCCAGAACTACCTCGCCGACGCGGAGCTGCGTCGCCGAGCGTGGTTGAGCCGCCTCGACACGCCGGTGTGGACGGCCGAACCGAACATCGGGCACGAGGCGATCGTCGCGCTCGAACGTGCCCGCAAACTGCACGCGGTCGTGACCCAGAACGTCGATGGTCTGCACCAGGATGCGGGCCACGATCCCGACAAGGTGATCGAGGTCCACGGCACGGTGCGGTACTCGCGCTGCTGGGACTGCACCGACCGTCGCCCGATGCGCGAGACCCTCGACCGGGTGCGGGCCGGTGAGTCCGATCCGCCGTGTCGGGTGTGCGGGGGCATCCTCAAGTCCGACACGATCAGCTTCGGTCAGTCACTGGTGCCCGAGGTGATCGACCGTGCCCTTCGGGTCAGCGAAGAGTGCGATCTCATGCTCGCCGTCGGGTCGACACTGAGCGTGTATCCGGTCGCGAACTGCGTGCCGATCGCGAAGCGGTCGGGGGCGCCCGTGGTCATCGTCAACGGTCAGCCGACGGAGATGGATCGTCACGCCGACCACCTGCTGATCGGCCAGATCGCCGACATCCTCCCGGCGCTCGTCGGCCGCTGAGCGGATCGGTCTGTCAGGCCTCGGCGCTCGTCGACCGCTCGGACGACGGCTCGTGATCTGCGGGCCGGAACGGGCGGGCCGGATCACCGATCACGACTCGGTCGCGGCCATCCGACTTCGCCTGCATGAGCGCCCGGTCGGCGAGAGCGACGAGCTCGCTCAGATCGGTGCCGTAGGTTGCGTCGACCAGGCCGAGGCTGACCGTGAACGGCGGCAGTTGGGCATCGGCGAGTGCGGCGGCGAGGCGCTTCTGCAGCCGGTGCATCACCGGCGCGGCGCTCGTGACGTCGGTGTCCGGGAGCACGAGCACGAACTCCTCGCCGCCGTAGCGGGCGACGATGTCGACATCGCGGACGGCGTCCCGCAGGACGCGGGAGAACAGCCGCAGGGCGCGGTCGCCGGTGTCGTGTCCGAACGTGTCGTTCAGATCCTTGAAGTGGTCGAGATCGGCCATCGCGACCGAGTAGGTGGCATGTTCGGCCCGCATTTCCCGCACGCGGTTCTCCATCGCTCGACGATTGAGCAGCCCGGTCAGTGGGTCCGTGTCGGCCTGGAGCTGTGTCTGCGACATCGCCCGCATCATCCCGAGCCGTGCGCCGAAACGAACGGCGACGCCGTCGAGCGCATTCGCCTCGGCGACGAGTTCGGTGTCCGGTGCGCCGGCCGAGGCTCGGACGGTGTGGAGCACGGCTGACGGCGCTCCGAGCACGTTGATCGGCACGCACACGGCGAGGTGGCCGTCGTCGAGCCCTCGGGAGCGGAGGCGCGGACACGACTCGAGTCCGTTCGGGTTCGAGAAGCGCAGCTGCTGGCCGCTGCGCACCGCCGGGCAGTCGTGCGGCGTGGCGACGCCGCAGCCGGGGGCGTCGTGGCCGACGGTCGCGACCAGTCGTCGGAGGTGGGCGTTGCTCGAATCGGCGATGAGGATCTCGCCGGGATGGTTCGACGCGTCCCGGAGCGCGAGGCCGGCGACGTCGAACAGGTCGGACTCGTCGGCGGCCATGTCGAACGCGGTCTGCACCTCCCCGAGGAAGCGCAGCGCGTGGCTTTGGTCGTGCAACTCCTGCTCGTGAGCGGCCACGAGACCGTGGATGCGACGCAGGTCGTTCCGGATGGGCAGCGCCGACGTGAGGGTCAAGGCGAGTCCGGCGAAGACCATGAACACACCCAGCCCGGCGGCCACGCGTGCGGTGTCGATCTCACCGCCGCCCGTGAGTTCGTGCATCGTGCGGTTCGCTGCGACGTAGGCGGCCGCGAGCCCGACGAGCGCTCCGACGACCCGGACGACGATCTGGCGAAACCCCGCACTGCGGATGAGCAACGCTCGTGCATGGGAGGAGTGGTCGCTCACGCAGATGTATCGACACCCACGGGCCGTGACTTGACCGGTGGAACATGACGAACGGGCCCGACGGGAATACCCGACCTGGTTGGTAGGTTTTCACCTCTATGGCAACGTTCCGTGACTTGTTGACGTCAGCGAAGGCAGAGATCACCGAGGTCTCCACCGGTGAAGCGGCCGACCACATCGCCGCCGGATATGCGGTGCTCGACGTGCGCGAGCCCGACGAATACCAGGAGGGCGCGATCCCGGGCGCCGTCCACATCCCTCGAGGCCACCTCGAGGCCCAGGTCGAGGGTCGCCTGATCGACAAGACCGCACCGGTCGTCGTCTATTGCGCGGGCGGGGTTCGTTCGGCGTTCGCGGCCAAGACGATGCAGGAGCTCGGCTACGAGCAGGTCGAGTCGATGGACGGCGGGTTCGGTCGCTGGAAGGACGAGGGGCGCGAGTGGAAGCAGCCGGCGTCTCTCAGCCCCGAGCAGATGAACCGCTACAAGCGCCACCTCCTGCTGCCCGAAGTCGGCATCGAGGGGCAGAAGCGGTTGCTCGACGCAAAGGTTCTGCTGCTCGGCGCCGGCGGGTTGGGGTCGCCGGCCGCGCTCTACCTGGCCGCGGCCGGTGTCGGCACGCTCGGCATCGTCGACATGGACGACGTCGACGCCTCCAACCTGCAGCGTCAGATCCTCCACAACGTCGACCGGATCGGCGACCGCAAGGTCGACTCGGCGAAGAAGACGCTCACGATGCTCAACCCCGACGTCGACGTCGTCACGTACGACACGCGCCTCGACGCCGA
>CAXAWD010000246.1:0-6021 GCA_963972325.1 uncultured Acidimicrobiaceae bacterium | reverse complement strand
GATGCCCGCCACCTCCCGTGCCGCGGAGAACAGCGCCCGGCGCAGCACGCGGCTCCTGATGCGCGAGTCGATGTCCTCGATGAGGTCGACGACCTCGTCCTTCGTGATCGCGTCCTGAGCCCGCACGATCGCCGGTCCGAGGTACTTGTCGAAGGTGAAGTCGCCGTCGCGCCAGTCGTCGGAGATGTCTTTGATCGCGTCGATCTCGGCCTGATCCAGACTTCGGTCGGCCGCCATGACCAGTGCGAGCAGTTCGAGCGCGGCGGTGTGCTCGAGATCGGCGTTCGCGTGGACGGCGACGCCGCGGTAGAGCTCGAGGAGGCGGTCGTTCATGCGCCCGAACCTAGTTGGCCGATGTCGAGCCCAACGACCGACGCAGGAAGTCGAGCTGGTGGAGGAGCAGGTTCTCCGCCACGATCTCCTGTGGCGTCATGTGCGTGACGCCCACGAGCGGCAGGACCTCGTGGGGTCGGCCGGCTGCCAGCAGGGCCTGGGAGAGCTGCAGGGTGTGCGCGGCGACGACGTTGTCGTCGGCGAGCCCGTGGATCAGGAGGAGCGGGCGGGTGAGCTTCGGTGCGAGCGGGAGCAGCGAGTTGGCGTCGTAGACGTCGGGCCGCTCGTTCGGATCGCCCAGGTAGCGCTCGGTGTAGCAGGTGTCGTACAGCCGCCATTCGGTCACCGGCGCACCGGCAACGGCGGCATGGAACACGTCGGGCCGTTCGAGCACGGCGAGCGCGGAGAGGTAGCCCCCGAAGCTCCAGCCGCGGATCGCGACTCGACTCAGGTCGAGCTCGGGATGCTGCTCGGCGGCGGCGTGCAGCGCGGACACCTGGTCGTCGAGTACCCTGTGGGCGAGGTCGTGGAACACCGCTCGTTCGTGGGCGCTGCCGCGACCGGGCGTGCCGCGTCCGTCGGCGACGACGACGGCGAACCCCTGGTCGGCGAACCACTGGGAGGCGCAGAATGCGTTGTGGGATCGGACGACGCGCTGGGCGTGCGGCCCGCCGTAGGGGTCGAGCAGCACGGGGAGGGGGGAACCGTCGTGGTCGTGGGGGAGCAGTACCGCGGTGGTCGGCGTGGTGGGCGTGTGGGCGCGGACCCGAACGTTGGGCCGCACGAGCGGCCGTTCGGCGTGGGAGGCGAGCGTGGCGCCGCCGGGGAGCCGCCAGCGGGCACCGGGTTCGTCGACCGTCGCCGAACGGATGACGAACGTGTCGCCACCGACGGCGGCTGCGTGCACGCCGAGACCGTCGGTCAGTGCGCCGAACCCGTCGGCTCGGCTCCATCGGTAGACGTGTTGGACCGACGCGTCGTCGAGGGGGTTGCCGGTGACGACGACCGTGTCGGCGTTGGCGTGGACGACGGCCCGCACCTGCACGGTCGCGGGCGAGACCGCCTCGTCGCCGATCATCAGCCGTCGGGCGCCGTCGCGGTCGGCGCACATGACCGGCGTGTCGGCGGCGATCAGTGACCCGGTGCCGGGAACGAGCTCGACCCAGGCGTCGTCGTGGTCGGTGAACACCGGTGCGGTGGTGCCGGTGTCGGTGTCGACCGTGCGGACCTCGACGTCGTGCTGATCGCGCGAGAGCACGGTGATCGCCAGTCCGTGGTCGTTCCAGTGCACCTTGGCGAGATATTCGAACCGGTCGTGGGGCCACTCGACCGCGATCGCGTCGCCGCCGTCGATGGGGTGGAGATGGAGGGTCACCGCCGGGTTCGGGGTCCCGGCAGCGGGATACCTGACCGCGTTCGGTGCAGCGCCCGGGTCGGCCGGGTTGGAGATGTGCCAGACCTGCACGGGGCCGTCGTCGACTCGGCACGTTGCGATCGTCGTGCCGTCGGGGCTCCACCAGAACCCGCGGTAGCGGCCCATCTCCTCGGCGGCGACGAAGTCGGCGCTGCCCCAGCCGACCGTGTCGGGGTCGTCGGTGGTCGGGCCGGCCAGCCGGCGTGCCGCTCCGTCGACATCGGCCACCCAGAGTTCGCTACCGCGCACGTAGGCGACCCTGGTGCCGTCGGGGGAGAGGTGCGGGTCGAACACGGGGCCGGGCACGTCGAGGTGCCGGGTTGACGTCGTGCCGTGGTCGGCGTGGTCGGTGAGATCGGCGACGAACAGTTGGCCGGCGAGCGAGAACGTCGCGTGGGTCGCGTCGCGGTCGAGCGCGTAGCCGGTGATCCCCCCGGCGCCTTCCCGCATCCGCTCGCGACGAGCGCGCTCCTCGGGCGGGAGGTCGGCGTCGTCGACCGCAACCTCCGCCATCAGGGCAGTCGGGTCGACCAGCAGCGTCTCCTCCCCGGTCGCCCCGTCGCCCGCCCACGGGCAGTTGACCGGGTCGTCGCCGCCTCGAGACCGGGCGAACACGACCCGCCCGCCGTCGGCGGTCACGGTGAGGTTGCGCGGTTCGCCCAGGGTGAGGCGTTGCGTGCGTGCGTACTGACGTGGGAATGAGTCGGTCACGTCGGCGACGCTAACGCCTCGACGCCTCCTCGGCGGAGGCTCGGGCAGCCTCGCCTGCCGCTGCCAGCGCGTCGATCACCACCTGCCAGGCGGCGGCGTCGTCGACCCGCTCGAGTACGTGGGTATTGGGTGCTTCCCGAGCGGTGATGTCGCGTCGGTCGATCACCGTCATGCCGGAGGTGTGGCGCCCGACGGTCTCGACGGCGACATGCCGGTCGACCACCTCGAACAGGTGCGGGTGGGTGAGGGCCAGCACGGCGAGCGGGTCGTGGAGGGCGGCGCCGCGGATCACGTCGTGGCGGCTGATGTAGTTCTTCGCGAAGAACCGGAAGAGGTCGGTGATCAGGTCGGTGAATGGCATGCCGAGCGCGGCGACCTGCTCGATGCGGTCGGGGGTGACGAGGAACTGGTGAGTGACGTCGAGCCCGGCCATCGTGATGTCGGCGCCGCTGCCGAAGACGATGGCGGCGGCGTCCGGATCGGCCCAGATGTTGAACTCGGCGAGCGGGGTGCGGTTGCCGAACGTGCCGCCACCCATCAGCGAGATGCCGGCGATGTGATCGATCAGGTCGGGCGCGGCTCGCATCGCGAGGGCGATGTTGGTGAGTGGACCGGTCGGCACGAGCCAGATGCCCGGCTCGGCCCGACAGGACTCGATGATGAACCCGACCGCATCCGTGCTGTCGACGTCGCGGTTCGGTGCGGGCAGGTCGGCGCCGTCGAGGCCGCTCTCGCCGTGGACGAACCCGGCGAACTTGGGCTCGGCCACCAGCGGTCGTTCGGCACCCGAGTGCAGCGGGGTGTCGAGCCGCAGTGCATCGCGCACCACGCGAGCGTTGTAGGTCGTCCGGTCGAGCGGTGCGTTGCCGGCCACCGTGGTGATGCCGACGAGCTCGGTGTGGCAGGCGGCGACGACGGTCGCGATCACGTCGTCATGGCCGGGGTCGCAATCGAGGATCACGCGGGGAGTCGCGGAGGAATCGGTCGGCATGCCGATCAGCTTCGCGCGCGGCATGCGACCATGGAGTGGTGAACATCCCCCGAACACCGGCCCGATGGGTCATCGCCGTCGTCTGTGTCGTCGCTGTCGCCGGAGCGTGTTCTCGAGGCGGCGACCTCGCGGCACCGACCCCGTCCACGACGTCGAGCACGCTCGCCGTCGGCGCGGGCGAGTCGTCCGCTGTCGCATCGTCGTCTCCGTCGTCCCCGTCGTCATCCCTGGCGGTGTCGCCGGGCACGGATGGATCGGCGACGGGCGCCACCGCCGAGAGCGTCGCTCCGGACAGCCGGGTGACCAGCCCGCCGGTGTCGGTCGTCGTGGTTCCCGAGGAGGGGGTGCCCGGGCTCGACAGCGACGACGCGTTCTGTTCGTCGTGGAGCCGGTTCGCCGGGTCGTTCCAGGTGGTCGCCGTCACCGCTGCGTTCGGGTCGGGGTCGCCGGAGCAGCTCGTAGCGCTCGAGGTCGCCGCCGCACCGACGGTGACCGCGGCGTACCGGCAGCTCCTCGAGAGCTGGCCGGACGAACTGGCCGACGAGGCCGACCTGGTCGCCGACGAGTTCCTCGGACCGTTCGCCCGACGGCTCGAGGTGGCCGAGGCGATGCTCGGCGAGGTGGGCGCGGACGCCGAGGCGATCGCCGCGATCGAGGCCGCGTGGCTCGACGGGCTCGCCCGTCGCGATCCGACCACACCCGAGTTCGTGGTCGATCTGCCCGACGATCTGTGGGCGCTGATCGACGCCGCGGCGGCCGAGTTCGCGCAGCAGCGGGTGTCGTTCACGCAGGACCCGAGCCTGGTCACCGACGTGCAGACGCCGCTGACCAGCGAGTATCTCGCTGCGTCCTGTCCGGATCAGGGCACGTTGAGCGGTCAGGAAGTCGACACGCCCTGAGCGATCGAGCGAGGCGTGAGCGCTGACGATTCGTCAACTCGTTCGGATCGGTCCGGCGCCCGCTCGTACACTGCTGGGCCGTGACGCGCATCGCCTTCGGATCCGACCATGCCGGCTACGAGCTCAAGCAGCACCTGATCGACCGGCTGTCGGCAGCCGGGCACGAGATCATCGACTGTGGCACCGACTCGACCGAGAGCGTCGACTACCCGGCGTTCTGTGCCGCCGCCGGTCGCACGGTCCGTGATGGCGATGCCGATGTCGGCATCGTGCTGGGCGGCAGCGGCCAGGGCGAGCAACTCGCGGCCAACAAGGTGCGCGGCGTGCGTGCCGCGCTGTGCAACTGCCTCTACACCGCCCGCATGGCCCGCGAGCACAACGACGCCAACGTGCTGTCGATGGGTGCTCGTGTGGTGGGCGTCGGTCTCGCCGAGGAGATCGTCGATCTGTTCCTCGCCACCGACTTCGAGGGTGGTCGCCACGCCCGCCGGGTCGACCAGATCACCCAACTCGAATCCGAATTCTGACCATCGCGAGTTGTGCCAGGCACAACTCGCGATTACCGACCAGGAGACCCCATGCCGTTCCATTCCGACTCCCATCCCGACACCGAGGTCGAGGCGCTGATCGCCCGCGAAGTCGAGCGGCAGACCACCGGTCTGCAGCTCATCGCCAGTGAGAACTTCACGTCGCCGGCGGTGATGCGGGCCACCGGGTCGGTGCTCACCAACAAGTACGCCGAGGGATATCCGGGCAAGCGGTACTACGGCGGCAACGCGCTGGTCGACGACATCGAGTCGTTGGCCATCGAGCGGGTCAAGGCGCTGTTCGGTGCCGAGCACGCCAACGTGCAGCCGCACTCGGGTGCCAACGCCAACATGTGCGTGTACCAGGCGCTCCTGCAACCCGGCGACACGGTGCTCGGCCTGAGCCTCGATCACGGCGGTCACCTCACCCACGGCTCGCCGGTCAACGCGAGCGGCCTGCTCTACCACTTCGTCTCGTACGGCGTCGGTGGCGAGGAGCGGATCGACATGGAGTCGGTGCGGGCGCTGGCCCATGAGCACCGCCCGAAGATGATCGTCGCCGGCACCACGAGCTACCCGCGCCGTCTCGATCCCGAACCGTTCAAGGCGATCGCCGACGAGGTCGGCGCACTGCTGATGTTCGACATCGCACATCTCGCTGGTCTCGTCGCCGGCGGCGCCCACCCCAACCCGGTGCCGTTCGCCGACATCGTCACGTTCACCACCCACAAGACGCTCCGCGGTCCGCGCGGCGGCTGCATCCTCTCCAAGGAGGAGTACGCCAAGGCGATCGACAAGGCGGTGTTCCCCGGCTGGCAGGGCGGCCCGCTCGAGCACGCGATCGCCGGCAAGGCGATCGCGTTCTACGAGGCGTCGCAGCCGAGTTTCTCCGAGTACGCCCATCAGGTCGTCGCGAACGCGTCGGCGTTGGCCGAGGCGCTGGCAGGGGAGGGCTTCCGGCTCGTCTCGGGCGGCACCGACAACCACCTGATGGTCGTCGACCTCCAGCCGTTCGACGCCGAGCTCACCGGCAAGGTCGCCCAGGCGAAGCTCGACGAGGCCGGCATCACGCTCAACAAGAACACGGTGCCCGACGACCCCCGCAGCCCGTTCGTCACCAGCGGCGTTCGGATCGGCACTCCGTCG
>CAXAWD010000245.1:0-6024 GCA_963972325.1 uncultured Acidimicrobiaceae bacterium | reverse complement strand
TGCTGGTGCTGTCGGTGGTCGCACCGGTCGCGATCGGGATCGGAGTCCGACGGCATCGGCCCGACTCGGCCGTGCCGTGGATCCTGCTCATCTTCGCCGGAGTGGTGTGGAGCATCGCCGGTGCGGTCCGTGCCGGAGTCGGCTCGACCGGTGATCTGACCGCCGGCCGGAACCTGCTCCCGGATCTCTTCGCGCTGGCCGGCTACACCCTGTTCGCGGTCGCTCTGCACAAGATGCTGCGGGCCCAGGGGCACGCCAACCGCTCGCAGTCCCTGGTGCTCGACGGTGCGATCCTCGCGATCTCGTCGATGTTGATCTGCTGGGTCGCATTGATCGCCCCGGTGCTGTTCCGGCTCGACGCGGCCTGGATCGCGAAGGTGTCGATCGTGGTGTACCCGCCGATCTCGGCGTACCTCGTGTTCGTCGCCGCCCGGTTGGCGTTCGGCACCGCGGTGCGCGGCACGGCGCAGCGCCTGCTGCTCGTCGGGATGATGTCGATGCTCGTCGGTGACGCCGCGTACGTGCCGCTCGAGGCGGGCCTCGTCGACCATCTCCCGGGACGCCTGCTCGAGTTGCCGTACGCACTGGCGTACGTGCTGATCGGCGCCGCTGGCCTACATCCGAGCATGCTCGACACGGTCCGGCGCAAGACGTCCGGACCCGCCACCGACGATCGTCGTTTCGTCCTGATCGCGGTGTCGCTCCTGACGCCGGCGTTGATGATGTTCGTCTGGTCCCCGAGCGCGATCGTCGAGCGCGCCGTCCTCGGCACGCTCGCCGTCGGGTTGGCGGCAGCGGCGATCGTCCGGGTCGTCCTCGCCGCCAGAGCGCAGGCGGTGGTCGAGGAACGGCTGGAGCGCCAGGCGACCACCGACGAACTGACCGGTCTGATCAACCGGCCTGCCGCGCTCGAACTGCTGAACCGTCACCTCGACAGTGCACGCGCCGACCGGACGCCGGTCGCTCTGCTGTTCGTCGACCTCGATCGGTTCAAGCTCGTCAACGACTCGTACGGGCACGCGGTCGGCGACGACCTGCTGCTGGCGGCGGCCGATCGGTTGCGGACCAGCGTGGGCCCGCACGACACCGTCGCCCGTCTCTCGGGCGACGAGTTCCTGGTCGCGATGCCCGCCACCGACGTCGTTCGGGCACGAGAGGTCGCCTCGAGGGTCTGTGAGGTCTTCGCAGAGCCGTTCGAACTGATCGGTACCGCGTGGGTCACCGTCAGCGTCGGCGTGGTCGTCGCGACCGATATCGACGATGTCGACGCCACGATGTTGATCCGGGACGCCGATACGGCGATGTACCAGGCCAAGGCGGCCGGTCGTGGCGGTTTCGTGATGTTCAATCCGGCCATGCGGGCCGCGTCCGAACGCCAGCTGGAGATCTACAACGGTCTCCACCTCGCGATCGAGCGTGACGAGTTCGAGGTCTACTACCAGGTCATCGTCGACGCCTCGGTGGGCACCGTGCACGGTGTGGAGGCCCTCCTGCGGTGGGAATCACCGACGGGGATGGTGCCGCCCGACCAGTTCGTCTCCTTGGCCGAGGACTCCGGGCTCATCTCGACGATCGGTGAGATCGTGTTGACCCGAGCCTGCGACCAGGTCGCCCGGTGGCGCAAGTTGCCCGGGTGCGGCGATCTCACCGTGTCGGTGAACGTCAGCGCCCGTCAGATCCTCGATGGCGACATCGTGGCGCTGGTCGACGACGTCCTGACGATGTCGGGCCTTCCCGCCGACGCGCTCTGGCTGGAGATCACCGAATCGGTGATGATGGCCGACACGCTGGAGACAGCGGCCGCGCTCGCCGGCCTGCGTGCGCTCGGCGTGCACCTGTCTGTCGACGACTTCGGTACCGGTAACTCGTCGTTGTCGTATCTGCAGCGGTTCCCGATCGAGCAGGTCAAGATCGACCGGCAGTTCGTGGCCGGTATGGCGGATCACAGCGAGGACGCCGCCGTCGTGGCCGCCGTCATCGGTATCGCCGATGCGCTCAGTCTGTCGATCGTCGCCGAAGGCGTGGAAACGGACGAGCAGCAGGAACGACTCGAGGAACTCGGGTGTGGGCTGCTCCAGGGCTACCTGTTCTCGCGGCCGATCCCGCCGATCGATGTCGGTCCGATCCTGATGGAGCGGAATCAGTTCCAGTTTCCGCCCTCGTCGGGCCGTCGCCGTCTGTGAGGCTCAGCCGACCCGGGTCGGCTCGGCGATGCGATCGTCGAGGGCAGCAGGCTGCTCGGGCGCGGTCGATCGAGGCAGCGGGTTGATCGGCAGACGCCGCTCGGTCGGTGTGGGCAGGGTCGCTGCGAAGTAGCTCTGTTCGTCGATCCGCTCGAACGACGACCCGGGGAACCAGCGTGCGATCGAGGCGAGCTGCTGGTCGAGTTCGAGCTCGGCCATGTTGTGGCGGCAGATGTCGAAGACCACGACGCCACCCGCCTGGGCGGTGATCTGACCCATGCCGGCGATCAGACGGGCGAACGTGGTGCTGCGGCGATGGGTTTCGGCCACGAAGACCATGATGCCGAAGAAGATCGAGTTGGCGGCCGCCTGCTCGGGGTACTTGGCGTGCAGGAACGGCGGGCTGATCTGCGGCACCAGCGCGAGTTCGTTGGTGATCATCGCGAGGCCGACCGGCATGCCGTCGACCCAGGCGATCAGTTTCGACACGCGTTCATCGCCGAGCAATGCGTCGAAATCGGCACGAGGGAACAGATGGTTGAGCAGAGCGAGTTCCTGCAGCGGTTCGAACGCTTCGTAGTACAGCTGCCACAGGTCGTCCCACGACCGGTCGGCGGGTCGGGACTCGACGGTCACGACGGCGCGCGCTCGGGGTCGTTTGAGTTCGAATGAACGCTCTGCGTACAACTTTTGCTCCCTTGATGGGCGGTATGAGGGGTGGCCTTGAGTATAGACAGACGCTGCGTGCTGTGACTGGCACTGTGTGTCACCGAATCCGGTAGCATGCGGTGTCGCCGAGTGCGATCCGGACCGGCCGGCAGCGCCTGTTGCCCCTGGCGACCGTCGGCTGGATCGCGTGCGAGTGGGGTCTCGGGCCGGCGCTCGGCCGCTCGAGGTTCGGTCAGCCGGCGGTGAGGCGGCGTGCGATCACCTTGAGGCACAGCGTCTCGTCGGCGCCCTCGAAGATCGACAGCACCCGGGCATCGACGAACAGGCGGCTGACCGGGTACTCCTCGGCGTACCCGAAGCCACCGTGGATCTGCATCGCCTCGCGGGTGACCCACTCGGCGGCCTTGCAGACGTAGGCCTTGACCATGCTCGCCTCCATGGCGCCCTTGCCCTGCGCCATCAGCGTGGCGACCTCGAGCGCGAACTGCCGGCTGGCCTGGATGATCATCGCCATCCGGCCGAGCTTGGCCTGCGTGAGCTGGTACTCCATGATGTTCGAGCCGAACACCTTGCGGTTCTCGGCGTACTCGACCGCCTCGTCGTAGGCCGCCTGCATCACGCCGATCGCGCGGGCCGCGGTCTGCAATCGGCCGTTCTCGAAGCCGGCCATCTGGAGGTAGAACCCCCTGCCCTGCCCCTCGGCCTCACCGACGAGATTCTCCGCGGGAACCCACCAATTCTCCAGGGCGATCTCGTAGGAGTGCATGCCGCGATACCCGATCGTGTCGATCGGTCGTCCCTCCATCTTGCCGACGCGGTCGCCACCGTCGATGGCGACCGGGTCTTGCGTGAACTCGAACCCGTGGGCGTCGCCGCGCGGCTTCGGCACGATGAACAGGCTGAGCCCGCGGTGGCCCTTCGAACGATCGGGGTCGGTGCGGGCCAGCAGCGCCAGCGCGTCGGCGCGGGCACCGAACGTGCACCACGTCTTGACGCCGTTGATGACGTAGCCGTCCCGGCCGTCGGGGCCGGGCGCCGGGGTGGCGGTGACCTTGAGGTTGGCGACGTCGCTGCCGTAGTCGGGCTCGGTGACGGCGACGGCGGGCATGACCTCGGCCGTGGCCAGCTTGGGCAACCAGGTGGTCTTCTGCGCCTCGGTGCCGCCGGCGACGAGCGCTCGGGTGAGGATCTCGGGGCGGGTGATCAGCGAGCCGCCGATGCCGAGGCTGGCGCGGCTCAGTTCCTCGGTCGCCACGACCATGCCGAGGTACTCGGCGTCGCCCCCTTCGCTGTAGCCGCCGTACTCGGCCGGCACGCTCAGGCCGAACGCACCGATCTCGGCGAGGCCGGCGACGATCTCCTCGGGCACGTCGGCGTTCGTGCGGTGCACGTGCTCGGCGTGCGGGGCGACGACGTCGGTGGCGAAGGACCCGAACGCGTCGCGGACCATGTCCATGTCGTCGCTGAGGTGCCGGGGCCCCGGAGTGGTGGCGAGCGAGGCGACGTATTCGGGGTCGCGGTAGGTGGCGACGAACGCCGCCGCGCCGACCAGTGCGTCGGGAGTGACGCCCCACAGCTCCTCCCGGCCGAGCAGTTTCCCGGCGAGATCGTGCACGGCATCGGCCACGAACCCGCAGGTCAGGCGGGCTTCGACGTCGCCCTTGGCGCCGTACGACAACATCGAGCGGGCCGTCGCGATGCCGGCGCCCCCGTGCGCGAGTTCGTACGCGAACACCTGGTTCGCGTCGGGACCACCGAGTTCGGTGAGCCGGGCGACGCCGGCGGCGATCACCCGATCCGCGAGTTCGAGGACGCCGGCAGCAGCATCGAGGTCGGGGGCGACGGAGGTCTCGGCCATGAGCGGAAGAATACTGCGCGGTAACCATCGATCACCTGGTCGGGTCGCTCTGGCATTCTGTGACCCATGACGTCGACGGCGATCTGCGTGTTCTGCGGAGCCAACCCCGGGACCGACCCGGCACTCGCAGCCGCGGCCGAGCGGCTGGGGGCCGGCCTCGCCCGCGCCGGACACGCCGTCGTGTACGGCGGAGGCCGGGTCGGTCTGATGGGCGTCGTGGCCGACGCTGCGTTGCAGGCGGGTGGCGACGTGATCGGGTTCATCCCCGAGGCGCTCACCGGCCGTGAGATCGAACACACCGGCGTGACCGAGCTCGTCGTGACCGACACGATGCACACCCGCAAGGCGGCGATGGCCGACCGGTCGCACGGTTTCATCGCCCTGCCCGGCGGGTTCGGCACCCTGGACGAGGTGATCGAGATCCTGACGTGGAACCAGATCGGCATCATCGCCAAGCCCGTCGCGTTCCTCGACATCGGCGGGTACTACGAGTCGCTGTTCCGGTTCTTCGACGATGCGGTCGAGGCCGGGTTGATCAAGCCCGAACACCGGGCGATGGCCCGGCGGGTGCCCACGGTCGACGAGGCGATCGCCGTCGCATCGGGGCCGGCGCCGTCGAGCCCGAGCAAGTGGACCGACCCCTCGGTGCGCTGATCAGCCCGAGCGTTCGGCGCCGCGCTCGCGTCGTCCGAGGGTGACCGGCTGGCCCGCCGCGAGCTGGCCGCACGCGGCGTCGATCTCGGTGCCCCGGTTCTGTCGCACGGTGGCGACGGCGCCGTGCGAATGCAGGAGATCGCGGAACTCGTGGACGCGCTGCAACGACGAGCCGACGGTCGGGAACCCGGGCGTCGGGTTGAGCGGGATCAGGTTGACGTGCACGCGCGGGCGGACGCGCAGACTCAACTCCGCCAGCTCGCGTGCGTCGCTGTCGCGGTCGTTGACGCCGCTGATCATCGCCCATTCGAAGCTGATCCGGCGGTGCTTGGCCTCCAGATAGTCGCGGCAGGTGTCCATCAACTCGTCGATCGGGTACCGCCGGTTGATCGGGACCAGTTCGTCGCGGAGGGCGTCGTTGGCGGCGTGCATCGACACGGCGAGGTTGATCGGCAGTGGCCGGTCGATCAGTTTGCGGATGCCGGGGACGAGCCCGACCGTGCTGATCGTGATGTGCCGGGCCGACAGACCCACGTCGCCGTGGAGCCGCTCGACCGCCGACCACACGGGGCCCTCGTTGGCCAGCGGTTCACCCATCCCCATGAACACGACGTTGGACACCCTGCGGTCCGACTCGCGTGCGCGCCGGACCCCCATCGC
>CAXAWD010000244.1:0-6028 GCA_963972325.1 uncultured Acidimicrobiaceae bacterium | reverse complement strand
TGAGTGCACGAAACCGGGCCGGACCACCGTGACCTGCACCCCGGTGCCCGTCAGCGAGTCGCCGAGGCCCTGCGCGAACGCGTCGAGACCGGCCTTCGACGAGCCGTACACGAAGTTGGCGGCCCGTGTGCGCTCGCCTGCCACGCTCGACAGCACGACGAGGTGTCCGTGGCCCTGTCGACGCATGACGCCGGCGAACGCCAACGATGCGGCCACACCGCCCGTGTAGTTGACGTGGACGGCGGCCGCCGCGGCCTGCGGGTCATCGTCGAAGTCGGATTGCTCGCCGAGCACGCCGAACGCGAGCACGACCACGTCGACGTCGCCGTACGTCGACGCGAGCCCCCCGCGCCCGCCCCGTCGGCCGGGGGGAGCCGGCGGGCGAAGTCGTCGTGTGTGTCGGTGGCCGCTGCATCGAACGCATCGACGACGACGTCGAGGCCGTCGCGGGCGAACCGTTCCGGGTCGGCCTCGTCGGGGCGGCGACAGGCGAGCACGAGGGTCCGCGTGGACGGCGAGAGCAGCTCGTCGACGATCGCGCGGCCGATCTCACTCGTGCCGCCGAGGAGGACGATCGTCTGGGGTTCGTTCAGGGCGTTCTGCATGGTGCTTCGATTCGGCTCGGTCGAGGGTCAGGTGGTGAGTTCGAGTCGGCGACTCAGGTCGCTCGCCCACACGCCGGCCGGGTCGACCCGGTGGCGAACGGCCCGCCACTCGTCGAGCCGTGGGTAGCCGCGGCGGACGCCGGCCGGCGTCATGTGGAAGTCCTTGGTGAGGTAGTGCCGGCCACCGGCGGCGAGCACGAGTTCGTCGAGTGAGCGGAGCAGCGGCGCCAGGCCCGCCCGGTCGGTCGCGACGTCGATCGCGAGGGTCCAGCCACCCATCGGGAAGCTGAGTGGTCCGCGGTTGCCCGCACCGAATCGTTTGAGCACGGTGAGGAAGATCGGGAGCTGCGCGGCCGAGATGCGTTCGATCACGGTGCGCAGGACGTCTTCGGTGCCGAACGGCACGACGAACTGGTACTGGAGGAATCCGGAGCGGCCGTAGACACGGTTCCAGCCGCCGACGAGGTCGAGCGGGTGGAAGTACGCCGGTATCGACTCGAGCCCGACGTGACGCCCCTTGCGGGCCCGGCGGTACCAGAGCTCGTTGAAGGCGGCGACCGACAGCCGATTGATCACACCCGGCGCCGGGATCACGGGCGGTACGGCGACCAGTTGCCGACCGTCGTACGCGAGGGGATCCGAGGCGGCGCCGGGCGGGAGCTGGTCGGGCATCGCGTGTTCACCGTTGGTGAGCACGCCGCGGCCCAGCTGCTCGCCGGTGGCGAGCAGGTCGATCCATGCCACCGAGTAGCGGAAGTCGGCGTCGCTCTCGGCCATGCGGGCCATGATGTCGTCGAGGTGCCCGATGCGGTGGGTCTCGACCGACATCCGACTCGTCTCGATCGGGATCAGGCGGAAGGTGGCGTCGACGATGACGCCCGTCAGGCCCATCCCACCGACGGTCGCCCAGAAGAGTTCGTGGTCGTTGCCCGGTGCCGGCTCGGGTGAGAGTTCGACGATCGTCGTGTCGGCCAGCATGAGGCGCAGCCGGGTGACGTGGTTGCCGAACGAGCCGTCACGGTGGTGGTTCTTGCCGTGGATGTCGCTGGCGATCGCCCCGCCAATGGTGACGAACCTGGTGCCGGGTGTCACCGGCACGAACCAGCCGCGCGGCACGAGCAGGGTGAGGAGGTCGTCGATCCCGACGCCGCCCCCTGCGGTCACGGTGCCGGCCGCGTCGTCGATCACGACCTGTTCGTTGGTCGGAGCGAGCCGGAGCACGTGACCGCCGGAGTTCTGTGCCGGGTCGCCGTACGAGCGGCCGAGCCCGCGGGCGATCCCGCCTCGAGCCGGTAGGTCTTTCACGGCCGCCGCGAGTTCGTCGGGAGCCACGTCGCGGGCGACCGCCGCAGTCGTGTTGGCCCGCCCCCAACCGGTGAGCAGGGTCCGTCGCCCGTGGGTGGTGTCGTGGGTCGTCACAGCGCCAGCGAGGTTACCCGGCCCTCGCCCCACCGGGTCGGCATCCAATCGTGCCGATCGGGCGACCGGACAGACCGCCGACGGGTCGCTATCGTGCCGGCCGGGCGGGGAAGGATCGGATTCTCCATGCAGGTTGGGGCAGCAGTTCGGCGGATCACCGTGTGGTCCGCGCTCGGAGTCGTCGCGGTCGGGGCCACGGCGGTCGCCACACCGTCGATTGCGTCGGCGTCAGGGTTCACGTGTGCGAACGGACCCGGCTACGACGTCGGCTCCGGCGACAGCTGGTACGGCATCGCGGGTCGGTTCGACGTGAGCGCCAGGTCGCTCATCGATGCCAACGGCGCCACGCTCGACTCGCTCCTGGTGCCCGGCGACCGGCTGTGTCTACCCTCGGGAGCCGACCCGACCCGTGGCTGCAGCGGTACCTACACGGTCCGGTCAGGCGACAGTTGGGCCGCGATCGGCAGCCGTGTCGGGTCCAGCGCATCGGCGGTGGCCGCCGCCAACGGCGTCGACATCGGTGGCGGGATCCACCCCGGCGACGAGATCTGCCTGCCGGCGGGCGTCGCGAGCACCGACGACTCGTCGTCTGCTTCGTCTGCTTCGTCTGCTTCGTCTGGATCGGGTGGCGCCGAGTACACGGTCGTCAGCGGCGACAGCTGGTCGGCGATCGCGGCGAGGGCCCGGGTGTCGATGAGTTCGTTGCTGGCGAGCAACGACGCGTCGTCCGGCGACGTGCTGTTCCCCGGTGACGTGTTGCGGCTCCCGGCCGGCGCCGAGATCGTCACCGCGGCGTCGGTGCGCCTGGAGGCCGCTCCGACCCAGGGCCCGTGCTGGTACGGCGACACCTGGGGCGACGCCCGCAGCGGTGGCCGGAGCCACGCCGGCACCGACCTCTTCCCGGGGGCCGGCAACTACGTGTACGCCGTGGTCGACGGGCAGCTGACCGGGAGGGTGTGGAACGGCGCCGGACAGAACGCCGGTAACGCGTGGTCGCTCACCGGCGCCGACAACACCCGCTACTTCTACGCCCATCTGTCCGACTTCGCCCCCGACCTCCGGGTCGGTTCGACCGTGCAGGCCGGGCAGATCATCGGCTGGGTCGGCAGCACCGGCAACGCGAGCGCGCCACACCTGCACTTCGAGGTGCGCCCCGGCGGCGGTGTGGCCGTGAACCCGTACCCGATCCTGCGCGAGCAAGGCGGCTGCAACGACGGACGCCCGTACACCCAGCCCGGCGGCTGGGTGCCCGCCACGCTCCGCTGATCGGGCGGGGCGTCGATCGGGTGGTGCGCTGATCGGGAGGGACCGACGACGACGAGTTCCGATCCGCCGTCGGGTTTGTCGTACCGGGTGATCGGGCACGCTCGGCACATGGCCGATCAACTGCTCAACAAGAACGTTCGACGGCATCTCGCTGCGGTCGCTCTCCTCGCCGTCGGCGGACTCGCCGCCTGCGACACCAACGCACCCGAACAGCCCGGGGGCCAGCTCGAGCGCGACGGCACCAGCCAGGTGATCACCGACCCGCAGGGCGTCGCGAACGAGATCGGTGACGACGAGTTCGAGAGCGACGTCGGGGAAGTCGAAGACTGACGGTCGTCGGCAACCCGCACGCTCCGGCGCCGCCGAGCGCAGAAACGGACCGGTGTTGCGCTGGAAGTGAGACCACGTCGAGCGAACCACATCGTTCGACGCGCCGCTCCCCTCGGGCACGACGATCGTAGTACTCAGCCACGGCCACCTCCCTCACGCTCGCGGGCCGGCCAGACGCCAAGCGGGACGGGCCTGAACCGGCCGATCCCCGGGCTGGGATGCGCCGTGCCGGTGCCGTGGTATCGGGTGATCGTTGACCCGCCCCGGCTGATCGCGAGCGCTGTGTCCGAGCGCGCCGGACGACGCTCATTTCACCTCGCACCGGGCTCGTCATCGGTGAATGCGATACAGGCCGGGGCGCCATCGGTATTCCCTCTGACCTGCGACGTTGCAGATGTTATCGAACACACGTACGATACGGTCATGGTGGTGGCCGACGACGGAGCGGAGACCGATACCGGTCCGACGGTCGTCGATCACGAGGCGCTCATCGCCGAAATCGCCGGACACCTCAACGTGCAGAACGGTCGCCTGGTCGCGGTGTTGGCCGACGTGCTGGCGGATCGCTCGTGGGTCGGCACCGGCATCCATACCCCAATGCAGTGGCTGGCATGGAAGGCGGGCATCTCCCCCGAGCGTGCGCAATCGATCGTGCAGGTCGCGGAGAAGCGGGCCGACTTCCCGGTCGTCCTCGGCGCGCTCGAACGCGGCGAGTTGACGCTCGAGCAAGTGGCGGTCGTGGTGACGAACGCCCCGACGTGGGCTGATCCCAAGGTGGTCGAGTTCGCGAAGGAAGCCACCGTCCATCAACTCCGACGCACGATCACCGACCAGTTCTTCGACGACGGTCCGCCTCCCGCCGAGCCACCTCCCGAGCCGACCGTCGATCGCCTCTCGTTCGGCTCGACCACGGGTGACCGTTGGCGGATCAGCGGCAACTTCTCCATCGCCGCCGGTCGCCGGATCGAGGCCGCGCTCACCGAGCGCAAGGACAGCCTGTTCGAAGGTGGCGAGACCGATGCCACGTGGGCCGATGCCCTGGTCGAGATGGCCGAGACGTCGCTCGACGCCGTGCCGTCCGAGTCGCGGCGAGATCGGTACCGCACCTGGTTGCACGTCGACGTGTCGAACGGTTCGACCACGACGACCGACGGATGGCGCGTGCCGATGGCGGTTCGTGAGCGACTGCTGTGCGACGGCACCGTGCAGCCGGTGTGGGAACGTGACGGCCTGCCGTTCTCGGTCGGCCGCTCGCAGCGGATCGTCCCCGATCGCACCCGGCGCATCATCGAGCGCCGCGACCGTGGCTGCCGGGTGCCCGGTTGCACCGCCGCCCGGTTCGTCGAGGTGCACCACATCCTCCACTGGTTGCACGGCGGCACATCCGACACCGGCAACCTGCTGTCACTCTGCGGCAAGCACCACCGGCAGCACCATCAGGGCGAGCTCGGTGTGTCGGGCGACGCCGATGCACCAGACGGCATGGTCTTCACCGACGTCCACGGCCGGGTGATCGGCGGCAGCGGCCGGCCGAAGGTGCCCGAAGCCGACCCCGACCCTCCCCCGGCCAAGTTCGTTCCCGGTTCAGGCGAACGGATGGACTACGGCTACTTCACGGGCTGGGTCTCCGACGCCGAACTCACCAGAAGATCCGCCGCCGCCAAAGCCCGCGGCCGGCAAGACCGACCGGCCTGACTCGCCCCTGCGTGGGGTTCCCGTCGGACGACCGACGGAAGCGATCCCAACGGCCGACCGGCTCGACGATTGTGCACGCTGCGTCGCGACTCGAGGGCGGCGATCGGCGGTGCGTCGCGGCGTGCATGGTCGGTCGCAGCCCATGGCCGGACTTCAGGGTTGGGCGCCGGTGGCGGTCGAATCTCCCTGGTCCGGCTCGAGGATCTTGTCGACACGGTCCCAGACGATCGGGTCGAAGCCCGCGATCGCGATCGTCAGCGTCTCGTCGTCGCACTCGTACTCCCCGGATGCCTGGTCGATCGCACTCGGGAAGTCATAGGTGCCGCCGAACGGAACCGTCGTCGACACCCGTGCGTACGCCTCGATGAGGTCGTTCACCGTGATCGTCTCGCCGTCGGCCTGATACGTGCCGGTCGCGAAGCTGTCGATCGTGGTGCTGAACCCGCCGACATCATCCATCGCGAAGCCGATCGTGAGGCCAGCGCGCTGCTCGCGGACGATCTCCTCGTCGACGAACTGCATGAAGTACGCCCCGCTGAACTCCCAGCTGATGCCGGGCGGAAGCCCGCCACCTTGGGCCGCCATGGCGTTCTCGATCATCGACCGGAAGGTGTCGAGCTGGAGCGACCACGTACCGAGCACGCACGGGTCGCATGCGGCCTCCTCGATCTTGTCGACCTGCACGATGAAGGTCTGGTCGGCCTCGGTGCTCG
>CAXAWD010000243.1:0-6075 GCA_963972325.1 uncultured Acidimicrobiaceae bacterium | reverse complement strand
GCCTGCCGGTACTCGTCCCAGTCGGGGTGTTCCCCGGCGAGCGAGCGGTAGTACTCGACGAGCGCATCGGAAGTGGCGTCGCCCGGTTCGGTCGTGACCGGCGTGATCTCGACGTCGCCTTCGATGACGCAGTACGTGCCGAAGTTCTCGTCGGTCACGTGCAGGCCGGCCCTCGGGTCGCGCATCAGGTTCTTCGTCTTCGCGCGTCCGGCGGTGGCGGAGATCCGGATCGTGCCGTCGTCGTCGACGCCGTAGACGATGTTCGACAGCTGCGGCCGCCCGTCGGCCTTGATCGCGACGATCACCCCCTGCCGCCGCTGTCGGACGTAGTCGAGTGCGTCGGAGAGTTCCATACGCCATGGGTTACCACCCCGAGATCGGGACGGCAATCCGTCAGGGCATCGACGTGGTGGTCGTCGTGGTCGTCGTCGTGGTCGTCGCGGTGGTCGTCGGTTCGGCCGTCGGTACGAGCGCGTCCGGGGGAACGAGCAGCCGCTCGTCCGGGACGAGCAGATGATCGGCGCCGTCGGCGAACTCGTTGTAGTTGATCAGTTGTTCGATGGTGATGCCGTACAGGTCGGCGATCGACGAGAGCGAGTCGCCTGGTCGGATCGTGTGCTCCTGCTCGTACGGGGATCGCGCGTCGGAAACCGTCGTCGACGTGGGCAACGGGACCATCGTCGGGGTTGGGCCCCAGTCGCACGGCACGGTCGTGGCCGCCGTGTCCGTGGTGGGTGGAGCTGTCGTCGCCGCGAGGCAGACGGTCGTCGTGGTCGGATACAGCGGGTCGGTGGTCACGGGCACGCTGATCACCGCGCCGTTGCCGTCGATGCCTGCCCGCTCGCAGTCGGCGAAGAACGCCGCGTCGGAACCGTCGGAGACGTCGAGCGGACCCGTGCACCGCCAGACCGCCTGCAGTCCGGGGGTCGAGCCGTCGCCGTCAGCCGCCGGGAGCGGAACGGTCGTGGGGTCGGAGGAACCGATCGCGGTCAGCGCGAAGGCGCCGACGGCGAGCATCGTGGTGGCACCGAACGCCGCGACGTGGCGACGACGCCCGCGCCGTAGTTCGACTCGCCGGTGTACGTCGTCGAGCGAGTGGGCGGCCGACCCGATCCGTTCGGATCGCGACGTCAGCGAGCCGCTGATCAGCCGTTCGAGATCGTCGTCGTGGTTCATGAGAGTTCCTTTCGGAGTTCGGCGAGCGCCCGGTGGATCGTCGACTTGACCGTGCCGATCGGTACGCCGAGCGTGTCGGCGATCTCGCGGTCGGTCAGCTGCAGGTCGTACCGGAGCACGATCATCGAGCGCTGCTTGTGGGGAAGGCGGCAGATCGCATCCACGACGTGGCTCGCACCGAGCTCACCGTTCTCGGTGGGCGGGATCGGCTGGCGGCGGCTGAGCATCCGACGTCGCAGCACACGGCGGCACCCGTTGAGCACCGTCACCCGCAGGTAGGCCTCCGGATTCTCGACGCGGTGGAACCGTTCGTAGACCGCGGCAAACGCGTCCTGCACGACCTCCTCGGCCTGCTGGCGCGTGTCGACGAGCGAGTACGCCAGCCGCACCATCGGGCGGAACTGCCGCTCGTACAGCGCCTCGAACGTCACCGGCTCACGGCGCGCCGTCGCCGGCGGCGAGGAGAGGGGGACGTCGATCGTTGCCATGGATATCCCTACCGAGTCATGAAGCCCCCACGCGGTTCCATGCTTCCATCGGTCGGCCCTCCCCGGGAGCGCGACTACCCGGAGAAGAAGCCGACGACGTCGACGACGAGGTCGACGCTGACGAGTGAGGTGAAGAACGTGGTGTCGTCGTCGGAAACCGTGGTGAATGCCAACGCGGCACGGGTCTGGCCCGCACCCTCGTAGTTGACGCCGGAGGTGTCGGGTACTGCGGGAGCCGGATGTGCGGCGACCCATCCCGGGCCGGAGGTCCGCGTGACGGTGATGTTCTGGACGACGGCCGAAGCCCCCGTGGTGGCGACGGGGGTCATCGCCTCGCGCGGATCGAGCCGGCCCAGACGTCCCTCCAGTCCGAGCGGTATGCGCGTGTCGACGCTTCGTGTGGGCGCGATCGTGCTGTAGAGCCCCGTCGTCGACGAGCCGGCCGAGTCGTTCGTGACGTACCCGAGCACGTCGACCACGACGTCGGCGATGTTGAGCGTCTCGAGACTGACGTACGCCGCTCCACCGAGCGGGATGACCATCATGTTGGCCCGCACCTCACCGTCGAGCACGTTGACGTTCGACGTTCCGGTGTAGGTCGTGCCGCCCGGATAGCCGCCGACGAAACCGCCGGGCGCGCCGCCGGAGATCGCGCCCACCGACAGGACCACGGCACCCACCGTGCCGTCGTCGGGCACGTGCGGGTGGGCGAGGACCTCGACGTCGATTCGGCGGCTCGTCCGTGTCCACGGATTCGGACTGCCGGAGTCCAGCGCTTCGCCGGCGGGGAGGCGGGTGTCGACGACACGGCTGGGTTCGACCGCGACGAACCGGCCGTCGTCGGAGGTGCCGGGGGTGTCGACGAACCAGGCCATCACGTCGACCACGACGCGGCCGGTCGTCGACGACTCGAGCACGAACGTGCCGTCGTCGGCCAACGCGACGACGGCACTGTTGGCCACGGTGGTCGAAGGCCGGTCGGCGTTGAGGGCCGAGGTGCCGGGACGCTGTGTCCGCGCGGCCCAGGCCCGGACGAACCCCGGTCCGTAGGTCCGGTCGTAGGTGAGGTTGACGAGCGCCGCGGCGACACCGGTCGGCGGGTCGAGATCGACGACGCGGGTGGTGCCGTTGAACACGTCGCCCGCCGCGGCGCCCGTGCCGTCGCCGGTGTCGTAGGCGCGGAACGGTGTGACCGGCACCATCTTCAGGTCGCTCGCGCTCGCCTGCGCCGGTATGCCCGCCGGCGTGATCATCCGGAGGCCGCCGCCGACCTCCACGTAGTAGAGGACCATGACCCCGTCGGCGTCGAATCCGAACGTCATGTCGGTCAGGCCGTACGCGTCGGTCGCGAACGGGGTGTCGTAGTCGACGGTGCCGTTCGCCTGCCGCATCCAGATCCGGCCGCTGCCGCCGTCGCCGAACAGGTAGGCGCCGTCGTACTCGGCGGGCCACGAACCGTTCGGCACGAACGCTCCCGCGGTGATGTACGTGCCCAGTGATCGACCGTAGGACGTGACCGGGTCGGTGAGCCCCGCCGGCGGTGCCGGGCAGTTGGACGACCTGCCCTGCGGGCACGACCCCTCGCGCGTCGGCCAGCCGTAGTTCGCGCCGACGGCGCTCGCGTTGACCTCTTCGAAGGTGCTCTGCCCGACGTCGTTGATGAAGAACCCGCCGGCGCCGTCGTTGCGGTCGACGGCGATCCGGTACGGGTTGCGCAGGCCGTACGCGTAGATCTCCTGGCACGTGGTGGACGGCGATGCGTTCGTGCCGCTCGATGCGCAGCGCGACGTGCCGGCACCGGTGAACGGGTTGCCGGGGGCCGGGGCGCCGGTCCGGGTGATGCGAACGATCTTGCCGTTCAGCAGCGACAGGTCTTGCGCCGCGTCGTTGGAACCGGCGGAACCCGAGTTGCCCCTGGGGACGGTACCGGCGTCGCCGATCGCGACGAGCAGGTTGCCGTCGCCGTCGAAGTCGAGGTCGCCTCCGTTGTGGTTGCCGCCGGTCGACGCGATGTTGTCGAGCAGGATGATCTCCGAGTTCGGGTCGATCGTGCTGCCGACCAGCGTGAACCGGCTGACCCGGTTGACGCACCCGCCGCCGACCGGCGCCGTGTAGTACACGTACACCCATCCGTTGCCGAGGAACGCCGGGTCGGCGGTCAGGCCGAGCAGACCACGTTCGCTGTTGCCGCACACGGCGAGGTCGAGCGCGGTGGTGAACGAACCGCCGGGGGTGCCGACGCGGACCCGCCCGGTGCTCTGTTCGAGCACCACGATCTGATCGCTCGGGAGCCACTCGACCGCGGTGGCCCGATCGACGCTCGCCACGAACGTGTCGGTGAACCCGGCAGGCGTGTCGGCGGCGAGCGCAGGGCTGCCCGCTGTACCGGTGACGGCCGACGCGGCGAGCAGGGTGCCGACGCCGAGGAGAGATCGAAGTCGCATGTGGCGACGGTAGTGCCGCTCGACGATGCGGTGAGCGCGGCCGGTCAGGCCGAGCCGACGATGTCGACCGCCACGTCGGCGTCGGTGAGCGTGAACACGCACAGAGTGCCGCGCGAGCTGAGCTGGGCCACGACCTCGTTGGCGCGGACGGCACCGCCGGCGTAGTTGAGGCTGCTCGCGGTCGGTACCTCACCGCACGGGTACACGGTGGCGAAGCCGGGTCCGGCCCGTCCGATCACGGTGACGTTGGCGATCGCCACCGTGGCGTCGTCGGGCACGGTGCCTCGGCCTGCGACGTCGATCTCCCAGGTCGTGCCGCCGCGTCGGACCCCCGTGGCCCGGAACGTGCCGTCGAAGGTCTGCTCGGTACGCGAGTCGGCGTAGCGCTGTGGTGTGATGCTGTCGATGCCGGGGTCTGCCGGCAGGTAGCCGATCACGTCGACGATCACGTCGACGGCGGTGAGGGTGAACACGCACAACGTGCCGCGCCCGCTCAGCTCGGCGACGACCTCGTTGGGACGGGTCACGCCGGGTCCGTAGTTGAGGCTGCTCGCGGTCGGCACCTCCCCGCACGGGTACACGGTGGCGAATCCGGGGTCGGACCCGCCGGTCACGGTCACGTTGGCGACGACCGCGGCGGCGTCGTCGGGTACGGGGCCTCGCCCGGCGATGTCGATCTCCCAGGTGCTCGCCGATCGGCGTTGGCCGGTGGAGCGGAAGCGACCGTCGATCGTCGCTTCGTCGCGGGAGTCGGCGAATCGTTGCGGGGTGAGCGGCCGATACGGCGACTCGGCTGTCACGTAGCCGACGAGGTCGACGATCACATCGGCCTGCGTCAGCGTGAAGACGCAGATCGTGCCGTCGGGCGAGAGCGCTGCGACGATCTCGTTGGCCTCCACCGCCCCGAGGTCGTAGTTGAGGCTCGACGCGTTGGGGAGATCGCCACACGGGTGGACGGTCGCGAACCCGGGGCCGGTACCGCCGACCACGGTCAGGTTGACGACGGCGGCTGCAGCATCCCGCGGGACGCCGCCGCGGCCGGCGATGTCGATCTCCCACGTCGACCCGGACGCACGCGGGCCCGTGTCGCGGAAGCGACCGTCGAACGTCGCTTCGTCGCGCGAGTCGGCGTATCGGGCCGGCGCCGACGGCACGAAGACGCTCGCCTCGGAGATCGAGACGGTGAAGGTGACTGCCGCCTCGCGATCATCGCTGTCGCTCACGGTGACGGTCACGTCGACCGAACCCGTCGTGTCGGGCGGTGCGGTGATCGTGAGGGTCCGCCCGCTGCCCGACCCGACGATCTCGAGCGCGGCGTCGGGGAGCAGTGACGTGTCGGCAGACGTCGCGGTGGTCGTGAGCGAGGAGGCCGGATCGTCCCGGTCGCCGACCGTCACTGCGACCGACGCCCCCGGTTGACCGGCGAAGACGGTGACGTCGCCGATCGGCGCGATCGTCGGCACGCACCCGTCGGCATCGGTGAGCGCGGACAGCGATGCCACGGCATCGACCAGACCGGCGCCGACCGCATCGACGCCGTGGGCGCCGATCGGGGATGCCCCGGCGGTCAACGCGTCGGCCAGTTCGTCGACGTGACGGCACGGGCGTGCTTCGGTGAGCACCGCCGCGACGGCGGCCGCGTGCGGGGCTGCCGCCGAGGTGCCGAAGAAGCGGTGAGCGCCGGCCGAGTGTGAACCGAAGAAGGAGTTGGCGCCGCCGTCGGTGGCCGTGATGTCGATCGTCGCCGTCTCGCACGGGGTGATCGGTGGTTGCGGCACGGTGCCCTCGACCTGTTCCCAGCACAGCGACCCGGGGCCGCGACTGGAGAACGTCTCGGGGCTCGCGGTCATCTCGTACCCGATCGCGGCGACCGACATCGCGGTCGCCTCGGCCGAGTGTCCGTACACGGTCGGACCGACGGTGTCGCCGTCGGTCGACACGTCGTACTCCACGTCGACCAGGACGGC
>CAXAWD010000242.1:0-6086 GCA_963972325.1 uncultured Acidimicrobiaceae bacterium | reverse complement strand
CGCTCTGGGCACGGATGCGGGCAGTGCGTTCGCGGTCGTCGTCGGTGACCCGCATGTTGCGGAACCATCCGGACTCGGCGAGCAGGTCGGGGAGCGCTTCGATGTCGTCGGGCACGGTCAGGGTGCGCACCGTCGGTAGCTGTTCGGTGACCGATCCGATCTCGTACGGGCTGTCGTCGACGAACACGAACGAGTCGAGCCCGAGGTTGAACTCGTCGGCCAGTTCGGCGATGCCCTGCGGCTTGGGGTCCCACGACACGCGACGGCCGGCGATGTCGTCGTCGGTGAGCCCCATGCCGTCGCCCTCGTCGAACGCACGCACGACCGTGTCGGGATCGTTCTTGCTCGCCAGTGCGAGGAGCACACCGCGGTGGCGGAGTCGTCGCGCCGCCATCTGGAACGCCCGGTAGGCGGATCCCGGGAACGCGTCGCCGGCCTGGAGGCCGCCGATGCCGTCGTCGACCGCGGTGCCGCCCCAGAGGGTGTTGTCGCAATCGAGCACCAGCACTTTCGGGGTCGCACGGGTCCGGTGAGCGATGACGTCGGCGATCGACCGACCGACCAGGTGGGCGAACTCGGTGGTGAACGGCTGGCGGTACATCAGCCAGTTACGTCGGTCGAACGAGGCGGTGGTGCCCGAGGCCAGCTGCAGTGCGGCGAGCCGGACCCGTTCGACAGGCGCATCGCCAAGACCGTGGTCGAACGCGTCGTCGAGGTGCCGTTGCAGCGCGGCGAGCGACGTCAGCTCGGCCGGGTCGTGGTGGTCGAGCCCGAACCCGACGGGCACCGGGGCATCGGACACGACGAGGTTCGCGTCGATCTGCTCACGGCACGACGCGACGGCGCGGCCGAGGGCTTCGGCGCCGTCGACGAGCGCGGTGACGGCTTCGTCGTCCCCGTTCGACCATCGGTGGAAATCGCGTTCGAACACGTCTTCGATCCGCCACAGCACCACCACGTCGTCGACGTCGGACGGCACGTGCTCGTCGGGTGCCAGACACAGCTGGAAGATCTGGTTGTAGTCGTGGTGCACGACGGAGGGGGTCCGACCGTCTCCGTCGAGCAGAGCCAGGCCGAGACCGGGGTCGATGGCGTTGGCGGTGAAGCTGGCGGCCACCAGCACGCTTCGGCCCGTGTCGGTCGACGCGGATCGGCCGGCGGCGCGCCACCGCGAGATGTCCGCTCGGACACCGCTCACTGCGCCCATGGGTCAGATCCCGTCGACGCCCTTGCCCCTGAGCACCTGGCGCGCGAGACCGATCGTCTGCATCTTCATGATCTCTCGGGCGCCGAGTCGAACGTCGAACTCGGCCTCGATCAGTTCGACGAGCGTGATGGCGGCGAGGCTGTCCCACTCGGTGGTGTTGTCGGGTGAGGTCTCCTCGTTCAACTCGGCCGGGTCGAGGCCGAGCCCATCGGAGAAGATGCTGATCAGGGGATCCGACACGGGCGCCAGTGTACCGTCCGGCGGAGTTCAGCCCGAGAACACACGGAGCGCGGCGAGCACGGTGGTCGGTGCGTCGTCGTAGTCGACCGGCAGGTATGACGCCGTCTGGTCGGTGCGGAGGCGGGGGAACCGCGGGGTGGCCACCGTCATGTCGGGGTGCTCGCGGGCGAGCGCTGCGCAGCGTGCTTCGCCGCGCCGCTTCGCGGCGGCGTACTCGGAGAGGCCGGGCACGTCGTCGTCGACCGCTTCGGATGATGGCCACAGCACGCAGCGCAGGTGCTCGACCGGCAGGTTCTCGAGTACCGCGTCGAACCCGTCGAGGTACACGGCGGCGAACCGCCGTTCGAGTTCGGTCGAGTACGCGCCGGCCGATCCGACGAAGATCGGCGGCGACGCGAAGTAGGCCAGGTGCGTCGGGTGCCACCCGTCGGCGAGCAGCGACGTCATGTCGTCCTGTGGATCGGTCACGTCGAGCCGATGGGCCGCTGCTCCGATCGTCGTCGACAGTCGTTCGGCGTCGTCGGCCCCGATTCGGTAGGTGAGTCGAACGTCGGCGCCACCCGCGGCGAGCAGCATCGACGCGGTCGCCCCGAGTCCGCGCGACCCGCCGATCACGAGCCACCGCTGCCCGGTGAACTCGTCGGAGCGCGGGCGGGCGGAACCGACGGTGGGCTGCACGGGCGCCGGCCGGACGAAGGCGACCACCGTGCCGCTCAGTGTCGGGCCGTCGACGTCGATCGTGGCCTTCGCGAACCGGTCGTCGAACCGGGTGACGGCGTACCCGAGGTGAGCCGGCATCGTGGCCGGGCGAGGTGCGACGGGGTTCAGCTGCACGTCGAACGACGAGAACAGCGAGTGCCGACCCGGCACGTGCATTCCGACCAGGCGGGTGAGCGACACGAGCTCGGCGGTGCCGAGCGCCCCGAGCGCACCGACGAGGTGTGGAAAGCGTCGTCGGAGCTCCGGCACGTCGGCGGCCACGTCGATGGCGCCGTCGAGACCGGGGAGGGCGGAAACCGGCAGATCGACCGGGGCGTCGGCCCGGCGAGTGAGCCGGCCGACGCCGGGCCCGTCGCCGTGATTGCCGGACGCCGTCGAGGGCGACGACGACGGCGCGAGATCGATGCGAAGGTCGGCGACGCGCCAGACGTCGTGATCGATCGTGATGCGTGCTTCGAGGTCGGACACCGTCGCGATCCGGGTCACGAGCCGATCGTCGACGCCGACGGAGCGTCGGAACGTGCAGCGCACGCGCTGTGGCCGGTGCGAGATGTGCGACGCGAGGCGGTCGAGCGCATCGAGCGCGAGGTGCATGCCGTGCACCGCCACTCGGCCGAAGGGCAGGCGGCGTGCGACGATCGGGTCGGTGTGCAGCGGGTTGGCATCACCGCTCGCCTGGACGAACGCTCGCTGCATCTCGTCGGAGACGTGGTGGGTCGCCTCCCACTCGTCCGACATGGGGCCGATCGTAGTGTGCGACCTCGGTTGCTGACGGTTGGCGGGCCGAATTCTGGGGTAGACCACTTGGGTGCCCGCATTCCGTTCCCGCAACCGCTCGATCTCGGTCGTGCCGGTCCCGCCCGAGCAGATCTGGGACGCCCTCACCGACCCGGAGCTGTTGGCGGCGTTGACGCCGCTCGTCGACCGGATCGAGGCGAGGGGTGACGAATGGGCATGGACGCTCGCCGGTATCTCCGGCCTCGGCATCGAGGTCGCGCCCACGTTCACCGAACGGATGACGTTCGTGCCGATCAGCCGGATCGACTACGTCCACGAGCCACCACCCGGTCGCTCCGAACGTGCCGGGGTCGACGGCACCTACCTGATCACGCGGGTGGGTGACGACAGTTCGAAACTGGCGATCGACCTGACGCTCTGCGTGGAGTTGCCGTTGCCCGGGTTCAGTCGAGGCCTGGTCGAGGGCATCATGGCCCGGTCGATGGGGCGAACCGGAGATGCCTTCGCCCGCAACCTGTATCGCCACCTCGACCTCGACCCCGAGACCGTGTCGATCAAGGTGGTCGAAGGAGAGGGCAGCGCCTGATCCCGCGCCGGCCCGGTGAGTCGGCCGACGGAAGATCAGGCTGGATGATCAGGCGTCCGCTCGCCGGCGTTCCATGTCGGCGTCGTACTCGGCCGCCAGCGACGTCTTCTCGTCGTCGGTGAGCGCCTTGCCGGCGAGTTGGAACACCTCCTGCTCCTCCTCGTCGAGGTGGTGCGTCAGGAGGTGCGCCAGCTTCTCGGCCGTGGGGAGCCACTGCGGCCCGCTCATGTCGTACCCCTCGAGCTGCTCGACGAGGTCGTCGAGTTCCTTGTGCTCGGCAACCGAATGGCGAGCCTTCTCCTGCGTCAGATCGTGCTCCATGAGCGGCACGTAGAAGTGACGCTCTTCGGCGCCGGCGTGGGCTTCGAGTTCGCGCTTCAATCGTTCGAACAGTTCGACGCGGCCGTCGCTGTCGCCCTCTGTCTTGACGAGCAGGTCGGCCAGCGTGCGCTGCGTTTCGTGGTCGGAGCGGAGTGATTCGAAGATGTTGCTCATGTTCCCGATCGTTCCCGGCCCGTGCGGGGACGAAACCCGATCGGGTGGCGTCGGTGGTCCGGGTGCCGTCGCCGGCCGAGCGCTGCTGCCGCCGGCCGGGCGATCTACGCTCGGGTCATGACACGCCCGCACACCGGCCGCTGGTTCGAGGAACTCACCCCTGGCACCGTGATCGACCACGCGATCCGGCGCACGATCACCGAGTCGGACAACGTGATGTTCACGTCGATGACGATGAACCCGGCGTGGCTCCACCTCGACTTCGACTATGCCGAGAACGAGACCGAGTTCGGCAAGCCGCTGGTCAATTCGATGCTGACCGTGGCGATGGTGGTCGGGATCAGCGTGCACGAGACCACGCTCGGTACCACGGTCGCCAACCTCGGCTTCAGCGAGGTCTCGTTCCCGGCGCCCATGTTCCACGGCGACACCCTCCGCGTGCAGACCGAGGTGACGGCGGCCCGCGAGTCGAAGAGTCGTTCCACGCAGGGCATCGTCACTTTCGAACATCGGGCGTTCAATCAGCACGACGAATTGGTCTGCCGAGCCGTCCGCGACGCTCTGATGCTCAAACGGCCGGATGCCGCCGTGACCTGATCCAGGGGGAGCGGCGCCACGTTTGGTGGGAATAGGAACCATTCCTGTACGGTCGCCGGAATGCCTTCGGTCTTTCCGAATCGTCCAACGTCCCTGCGGAGCGTCGCCCGCCGTGTCGCCGTGGTCGGAGCGCTCGTCTGTGTGGCGGCCGGCTGCGCCGACGACGACTCACCGTCCGCCGTCACCGCGCCGGCTGTCGACACGAGCACGACGGTCGGCACCGAGCCGTCGACGCCGATCACGACCCCCGATACCGACACCGATACCGACCCGACCACGACCTCGCCGGAGGTCGAGCACGGCACGATCGACCTCGGGGCGTTCGTGGCGGCCGACGAGCTCCCCGACCACGGCTCCGCCGCGTTCGTCCTGCTCGACGGTGCGTTTCGCTTCATCTCGGTTCCGGGTGCCGAGGACACCTCCATCTCGCACATCTCCGGCACGACCGCCTGGGGATGGTCGCGCGACCTCCCCGTCGATGACCCGGTCGCAACGAGTTCGTCCTGGGAACTCGATCTCGAGACCGGTGAGTTCACGGCCCTCGAGATGCCCGGCGTGACATGGAGCGTGCTCCGTGGGGGAGTCGGCGAGGGGCCGCTCGTCGGCAAGCTCGCCGGAGACAACGGGACCGCCGCCGACGACTCGGACGACGTCACGTTCGGATTCGTCATCGATGCCGGGTCGGACGAGATCGACCGTGTCACCCGCGATGGCTACAGCGACATCGGCTTCACCGATGTGAACGCCGATGGTCTCATCACCGGCTTCAACGATTTCGGCACCCTCGGGTTCGTCTACGCCGACGGTTTCTTCACCGATCTGCTGCATTCCGACGCCTATCGCCTCTTCCCGTTCTCGATCAACGATGACGGCGTCATCGTGGGGTTCTGGGGCAGCGACGAGGACACCTGGTACACGAACGGGATCAATCCGGCGTTCGTCGCGTCACCCGCCGACGGTGGCTACGAGATCGAGCGGTACGAACTGCCGGGATTCGCCGGCGTCGGGCTCACGGCGATCGACAACGCCGGACGCATCGCCGGCATGGCCTGGGAGTCGGCCGAGGCCACGCCGCTGGTCGTCGTCGCCGATGACGTCACCAGCCTGCCGCAGACCTTCGAAGCCCCTGCTGGAACGTCCCCGTTCGTGACCGGGATGGCCGAGTCGGGTGCCGTGTTCGGCCAGGCATTCCTGTTCCCGGTGGAGCCGACGACCGACGACAGCGCCGAGGCCGCAGCGACCGACACGCCGATCAGCGATGCCGTCCGCGGTCTCAGTGGGCCCTCGCACAGCGGGCCGTTCGCCTCGGCGCTGCACGGCTACATCCACGAACTCGAGAGCGCAGCCGAGGCGGCCGACGCTGCGGTGGCGAATGACGACGGCGTGGTGGAAGCGCTGGACGAGGTCGCTGCTCAGCTCGAAGCGATCCGAGCCGATCTCGAGACGGTCGACGACGCGACCTCCGACGAGCGCACTGAGGTCGAGATGCTCCTCGACGCCGTC
>CAXAWD010000241.1:0-6093 GCA_963972325.1 uncultured Acidimicrobiaceae bacterium | reverse complement strand
GTCGACGACCTCGCCGCGGCGTGCCTGTTCCTGATCGAGCACTACGAGGGCGAGTCCCACATCAACGTCGGCACCGGCGTCGACCTGTCGATCCGCGAGCTCGCCGAGACGATCCGCGACCTCGTCAACCCCGACGCCACCATCCGGTGGGACCCCACCAAGCCCGACGGCACCCCACGCAAGCTCCTCGACGTGTCGAAGCTGAAGGCGCTCGGATGGGAGCCGACGATCGACCTCACCACCGGCCTGCGCTCCACCTACGAGTGGTACCTCGATCAACTCGACCGCAACGAGACACTCCGCGGTGTCGACGCACCCACCGCCGACGCCACGGCGTGACCCGTCGCATGGAATCGAACACATGAGCGCACCCGACCACGCGACGACGCGGCGGATCGCTCTCGCGTGGCGCGAACTGCGGCGCGGTGCCGCCGGTGTCACCCTGCGATCACACCTGGTCGGCACCGACGGGCCGCCGCTCGAGCAGGCGCAGCTCGACGCACTCGAGATCCTCGCGTCGGAACGCGGCGGGTTCCGGATGAGCGAGTTCGCCGACGCCCTGCGCGTCGACCCGAGCACCGCCACGCGAGCCATCACCCGCCTCGAACGACACGGGCTCGCCGAACGGATCGCCGCCGAGGACGACAAGCGCATCGTCACCGCCCGGGTCACGCCACAGGGCCGCCGCATGGTCGAGCGGGTCGGCAAGCTCCGCGCGATCGGGATGCAGCGTCTGCTCGACGTCTTCGACGCCGACGAGCGCGAACAGTTCGCCGACTACCTGGAACGGTTCGTCGAGTCGATCGATGATCTCGTCGCCGAACTCGGTCGCGACGCGACCGACGGCGGCCGGCCGTAGCCCACCGGCCGCCTCGCCCCGACTACGACCGCACTTCGCCGTGGGAACCGAACGGCGGGGTTCCCGGCCACCGGCGACGTCATGCCCGCACCTCCTGGCGCATGAACCAGAGGTAGGCCCCGGCGAACATCACCACGGTGCCGCCGACCAGGGCGACGAGCTGCCACCAGGCCAGCAAGAGGCTGTCGGTGAGCGACAGTTCGCTCGGCAGCGCCCCGGGTCGTTCGATCAACACGAGCCCGGTCGTCTGACGGGCCGGGTTCAACAGCACGCCGGTGGCGTCGCGGTACAGCTGGTCGGGCGAGAACCGGCGGATGTTCAGTTCGAGGCGGGCGTTGTCCAGCACCTGCTCGGTGGTCGAGTCGGTGTCGACACCGTGCACCGCGTCGGCGATCACCCCGGCGATCAACCCACCGAACAACGTGAGCGCGAGCCAGATCGCGAGCGCGGCGAGCGCCGCCGTCGCCGCCCGGCGCGACACCACCGACAGCAGGATCGCCAGAGCCAGCCAGAGCGAGATGTACACGACCGCCACGACGTAGAACGCCACGGCTCGGGTGAAGTCGGTGACGGTCGGCCCCACACCGAGCCGCAGCGCTCCGTACCCGCCGACGATGGCCATCACGACAGCGAGCGCCAGCGCGATCGCGGAGATGCCGGCCACGAACTTCCCGTTCACGATCTCGTCGCGGTGGATCGGTTGGGAGACGAGGCGGGGCAGCGTGCCCTGTGACCGCTCGCCATTGACGGCGTCGAACCCGAAAGCGATCCCGAGCAACGGACCGAGGATGCCGAGGAACTCGTGGAATGCGGGTACCCGCTGCGGCGAAATCGTGAACAGGTAGAGGAAGATCGAGGGTGTCTGCGAAGCGGCGTCGGCGGCCTCCCGGATCGGCCCGGCCGCGGAGTTGACCGAGGCGAGGCCGGCGAGGGACACCAGCGCGACGAGCAGCACGAACCGGAACGACCGCACGTGGTCGGTGAACTCCTTGTGGGCGACGATCCGCCACCCGCCCCGGAACCGGCGGGCGTGGCTCGGTGCCGCCGATGCCTCGATCGCGTCGATCGTGCTCACCGCGCGCCTCCCACCCCGGATGCCGATGGTGCCCGGCCCGCCTTGTCACCACCGTCGTCGCTGCTCCCGCGGCCGACCGCGTCCTCCTCGTCGGCGAAGTACCGGTGGTAGATCGCGTCGAGGTCGGCACCGCGCCGCGACAGGTGCGTGAGATGGCCGCCGGCGTCGACGACCGCCGCGTGCACGCCCTCACGCACGTCTCGATCGGCGTGCAGCACCCAGCGGCCTTCACTCCGTTCGACCGCGTCGACGCCGCGCACGTCGTGCAGCAGCGAACCGGCCTGATCCACGCCGCCCACACCGACGTCGAACACCCAGCGATCGTCGACCGATGCGGCCAGCTCGTCGACGGTGCCGCAGGCCCGCAGCCGCCCCTGCACGAAGATCCCGATCCGATCACACACTTGCTGCACCTGGTGGAGCAGGTGCGACGACAGCAGCACCGTCACGCCCTGATCGGAACGCAGGCGTTCGACGAGGAGCAGCAGCTCGCGCACACCCTCGGGGTCGATGTTGACGGTCGGCTCGTCGAGGATCAGCACCGATGGCTCCTTCACGAGCGCGTCGGCCACACCGAGACGCTGCTTCATGCCCCGCGAGAAGCTGCCGACCCGGCGCTCCGCGTCGCCGCCGAGGCCGACGTCGGCCAGCACCCGGTCGATGCGGTCGTCGGCGACCCGCCGCGGCAGGCGGTTGAGCGTCGCCGTGTAGCGCAGGTTCTCGCGAGCGGTCAGGTCGTCGTAGAAGCCGACCTCGTCCGGCAGATACCCGACCCGCGCCTTGACGGCCAGGGGATCCCGGGTCGGATCCAGGCCGTTCACCAACGCCCGACCCGCCGTGGGGCTGGTGAGACCGAGCAGCATCAGGATCGTGGTCGTCTTCCCCGCACCGTTCGGGCCGAGCAGACCGAACACCTCGCCGCGTCCGACCTCCAGATCGAGCGAGTCGACGGCGATCGTGTCGCCGTACCGTTTCGTCAGACCGACGGTGGCGATCGCCGGCCCGCCGTCGTCGACGGACCCGTTCGACGCCACCGCGGTGCGCACCGCCGCCCGCATCATCGCCGTCCGAACTTCACGAAGACGCCGGCCAGCACCACGAACGCAGCGGCGATCACGCCGATCGCGACCACGCCCATCGCTCGCGAACCCTTGAGGGTGTACCGGAGGTCGGTCGACGACGACAGGCTGCCGGCGCTCGCCCGCACGGTCATCGCGTAGTCGCCGGCGACGGCATCGGGGTCGGGTTCGACGATCGCCGTGACCTGGGCGGTATCGCCCGGCTGCACGTTCTCCACCGTGTCCGGGTCGAACGACACGTCCCAGCCGGTCGGCGCCGTGCCGGCCAGCTTCACCGACTCCAACGGTGCCGAGCCGGAGTTCGCGACGATCATCGGGATCCGCTTCTCGGCGTTCGCCGTGCCCGACACGTCGAGCCGCTGGTCGGCGGTGCCGAGGCTGAGTTCGGGCGTACCCTGCACGACCGCCTCGAGCGTGATCGTGCCCCGGGCACCGTTGGCCCCGACGACCGCGACGTCGATCGGGTAGCTCCCCTCCTTCGCCGAGGCGGGCGGTGACGCCGTGACCGACACCGTGGTGTTGCCACCCGCGTCGACGGTCACCGTCTGCGCCTTGGTCTGGGCCGACGGCGAGGCGGTCACCGACCACCCCTGCGGCGCGGACGGGTCGAACGTGAACGTCTGCTCGATCGGCGTCTGGTTGTCGACCTTCAGCGAGTACGTGAACGTGTCGCCGGGGTCACCGCTGAGCGACGGGAAGTCCGCCGTCAGACCGATCCCGCTGTTCACCTGTTCCGCAACGAGAATCGACAGCTCGACCACCGACCGGCCGCCGGTCGAATCGGTCGCCGTGACACTGATCGGGTACTCACCGGCCTCCGCGTCGAACGGCACCGCGATCTCCAGGTCGGCCGAGGCGCCCGGGTCGGGTTTCGACGTGATCTCGTGGATGACGAAACCGCCACCGCGCAGCGTCGACGTCCAGCCGTCGGGCAGTTTCGACATCGTGACGTCGACGACCTCGGGCGAGTCGCTGATGAACGACAGGTCGAGCGTGACGTCGGATCCCGGCTGCGCCTCCACCGACGGGTACGGCGTGGTCACGACGAGCGATTCGTCGGCGTGCACGACGCCGCCACCACCGGCGGTCAGGGCCACCAGGCCGAGTGCGAGAGCAGCGGGCAGGGCGGCGCTCCCACGGGAGCGCCGACGTGGTTGCAGTCCGGTTCGACACATGCCGTCAGCATGCGCGACCCGACACCAGCGGCCGGTGAGCACGAGATGAGCGTCGGGTAAACGTGTCGCTGACGGGCCCGCTCAGGCGGAGAGCGACAACCGGAACGTCGTGGTCGGCCCGTCGAGCAACTCGAGTCGACCGCCCGACGACTCGGCGAGCGTGCGGGCGAGCCGGAGCCCGATGCCGTGGGCGCTCTCGGAGCCGTGGTCGGCGAACGCGTCGACCGATCGCGGGGCCTCGCCCTCGTCGCTCACGTCGATCCACGCGACACCGGAGCTGCGGCCGGCCTCGACGACGATGTGGCCACGCCCGTGCAGGAGCGCGTTCTCGATCACGACGTCGAGGATGTGCCCGATCGCGTCGATGTCCCCCTCGGCCGTCACCGGCACCCCGACCGCCCGAATCGTTCGGTCGGCGAGCGCAGCGCGCGGCCGCCATTCGCCGACCCGCTCGCGCACCAGGGCGAACAGATCGCACGACGTCAGGCTCCGTTCGGCGTGTCGAGCCAGTGCGAGCAGGCTGTTGATCGTGGACTCGAGCCGGTCGAGCTGCCCCAACGACTCGGCGAGCACCACACTCGGGTCATCGCGAGGTGCCGCGAGTTCGGTCTCGATCACCACCCGCATCGCGGCCACCGGCGTGCGGAGCTGATGCGACACCTGCGACGAGAACGACCGCTCGCGAGCGAGCAGGCCGTGGATGCGGGCCCGATCGTCGAGGAGCGCCGTCCGGAGCTCGTCCAGTTCGACCACACCGGTCGGCCCCGGTGCGGCCTCGACCGGCCGTCCGGACGACGCCCACTCGGTCAACTCCTCCACCGGTCGGTTCAGCCGCCGCGCCACCCGGCCACCCACGAGCGCCGCGACACCGATGACCGCCGCGCCGGCGACAGCCAGGAGCAGCAACGAGCGGGTGATCTTGGCCCGGATCTCGCCGCTCGGCTTCTCGACCCGGATCACGAACGCTGCGCCGAGTGGCGCCACCTGCACCGGTTCGGCAGCGACGAGGTCGTCGCCGACGAATCGTTCGGCGAACTGGCCACCGAGTGCCAACCGGACGACCTCATCGCCGACGTCCGGACCGATGCCGGCCACCAGCCGACCCTCGTCGGAGTACAGGCCGAACGTGTGCTCGGACGACTGGAGCAGCGCGAGGGCGGCCGCGGACTCCGACGCGTCGAGCGACGCCAGCTGCGAGGCGACGATCGAGGCCTCCCGCTGGAGATCGAGCAGCGCCCCGCTCTGCTGCGTGCTGCGGATCGCGATCGCGGCCGGCACGAAGAACGCCGTGACGGCGAGCGTCGTGACCGCCACCACCGCGACGAGCACGCGTCGCCTCACGAACCGCTCCGCTCCAACCGGTAGCCGACCCCTCGGATCGTGGTGATCCGTGAGGGGGTGCCGGCCCGTTCGCCGAGCTTGCGCCGGATCGAGTTGATGTGTACGTCGAGCGTCTTGGTCGACCCCCACCAGTTCTCGTCCCACACCTCGTCGATCAACTGGTCGCGGGTCACGACGCGACCCGCCGCTCGAGCGAGCAGGGCCAGCACGTCGAACTCCTTCGGCCGCAGCGCGATCTCTTTCCCGGCGAGGTGGACGCGACGGGCCGACTGATCGACCCTGAGATCGTCGACCACACACGCGCCGTCGGGCGACACCTCGCCGCGGGCGCTGATCGCCTCCCGCAGGCGGAGGTGCGAGGCGATCCGTGCCAACAGTTCGGCGAGCCGAAACGGCTTCACCACGTAGTCGACCGCACCGGATTCGAGGCCGAGAACGACGTCGATCTCACCGGATCGGGCGGTCAGCACGATCACCGGTACCTCGGGGTGATCGCGGGCCACGTGGGCCGCCACCTCGGTGCCGTCGCCGTCGGGCAGCCCGAGATCGAGTAACACGAGATCG
>CAXAWD010000240.1:0-6117 GCA_963972325.1 uncultured Acidimicrobiaceae bacterium | reverse complement strand
CGTGGCCGCCGGCGCCGTTCGACCGGAGGTCCTCCGAGGCGTTGAGGCGTTCCTCGATCCCGCCGTAGAGCCGGGCGAACGCCGAGAGTTCCTCCGACGACTCCGCGACCGCTCGCTCGCGCAGCACCAGGATCAGCCCGACCGCGGCGCCGACATAGACCGCCATCCCGATCCCGACCCGCCAGTCGATGACCGCGACCACGACGACCATGCCGCCGATCAAGAGCGCCGCGCCGAGCGCCTTCGGCACCACCCGCCCCAGCAGATCGGAGACCGACGTCACGTCGCCGTCGACCCGCTGGATCAGTTCGCCGGGCGTGTGGCGACGATGGAACTCGTGGTCGAGCCCGAGCACGTGGCTCGTCATGTCGAGGCGGAGCTGGTTCGTCGTCCGCCACGCACCGACGGTGGCCGCCCGCACGACGATGATCTCCACGATCTGGCCGACGACCACGATCGCGAGGAACACCAGTGCCAGCCGCTGCAGCTCACCGGTCGATGCGTCGCCGGTCGCCCGGTCGACGATCCGGCGGATGACGAGCGGACCGGCGAGGAGCAACAACGAACTCGCCGCCACGAGGACGGCGAGACCGGCCCAGCGCCGTGCGTGCGGGCGGAGCAACCGCGTGAGCGCACGCGGTTCGCGGGCGCGGGACCGGACCATCCCACCATGTTCCCAGTTCGGCGGCGGTCACCGCTCGGGGGTTTTCGACACCGCGACGAGTGCCGGGTCTGCGAGAACCTCACGCCCCGCGATGTGCGGCCGACGACGGCTACGTTCGACGCCATGACCCTCCACGGCCCGCACGCAGCGATCGACGACCTGCCGCACCGGGTGTCACAGCTGATCACCGAACGACTCGGCAACACTCAGCTCGGCGTGACGACACCTCGATCGGAACTGTTGCCCCTGTTCGACGGGGCGATCACGCCGGAGGGTCTCGGCGTCGAACGCGCCTGGGAACGCTTCGAGCATGCGGTGGCCGACCACACGGTGGCGCTCGACGGGCCCCGCTACCTCGGATTCATCCCGATGTCGCCGGCGGCGGCCGCGATCTGGATGGATGCCGTCGTCGCGGCGACGTCCTACGCGGCCGAGTCCTGGCTGGAGGCCTCCGGAGCAGTGGCAGCCGAGAACCAGGCCCTCGACTTCCTGCGCGAACTCGCCGGGATGCCCGACGGTGCCGGTGGCGCGTTCTGCAGCGGCGGGTCGATCGGCAACCTGTCCGCGCTCGCGGTGGGCCGCGACGTCGCGGGCGACCGGCGGCTCGTCGCCGTCGCCGACACCGCACACGCATCGATCGACAATTCGCTCCACCTGCTCGGACTCGAGGCGCTCGTGGTGCCCACCGGCCGGGACGGACGTTTCACGGGCGACGACCTCGCCGACGCGCTGTCGTCGAGCGGCCGCGCCCACGACCTCGCGATCGTGGCCGCATCCGCCGGATCGACCAACGCCGGGATCGTCGACGACCTGCGCGGGTTGTCCGACGTCGCTCAGGCCAACGACGCCTGGTTCCACGTCGACGCCGCCTACGGCGGCGCCGCGTTGCTGCTCGACGATCGGCGCACTCGGTTCGACGGCATCGGCGAGGCCGATTCGCTGATCGTCGACCCGCACAAGTGGTTGTTCTCCACAGCCGGTTCGTGCGCCGTGCTGTACCGCGAGCCGCAGCTCGCGGCCCGCACCCACACGCAGCACGGCCCGTACATCGACGTGCTGCACACGACCGACGCGACCGACACCTGGAACCCGTCCGACTACGCGTACCAACTGACGCGCCGCGCCTGCGGGCTGCCGTTCTGGTTCACCCTGGTGCTGCACGGGGTCGACGCGCTCGCCGAGGCGGTCGGAGCGCCGATGACCACCACCGCGTACGCGGCGGCACGGCTGCGAGAGATCCCCGGCGTCGACCTGGTCCTGGAACCCGAGCTGACCGTGGTGCTGTTCCGCAAGGCCGGTTGGGACCGAGCCAGATGGCAGCAGTGGTCTGCTGATCTGCTCGCCCGGCAGATCGCGTTCGTCGCGCCCAGCACGTGGAAGGGCGAGACCGTCGGCCGGCTCGTGTTCCTCCACCCGCTCACGACGAACGACATCGTCGACGAGGTGATCGACACACTCCGCTGAACGCACGATGCGCCAGAATCGGGGCGTGAGCACCCGCCCGTCGATCGGACGCACCATGAGCGCGGTGCCGCCCGAGGGGTTGTTCCTCATCTCGGCGATCTCGCAGTACATCGGCGCCGCGATCGCCGTGTCGCTGTTCGACGAGGTCGAACCCCAGACCGTCGCCTGGCTGCGCGTGATCGGCGCCGCGATCGCCGTCCTGGCCGTGTCGCGCGGCTGGCGCCGCGGCTGGACCCGCCGTCAGCTGATCGGCGTGGGCGTGTTCGGTGTGGCGACGGCGCTGATGAACGTCTTCTTCTATCTGGGCATCGAACGCATCGACCTGGGCAAGGGCGTCACGATCGAGTTCATCGGACCGATCGCCGTGGCAGCGATCTCGACCCGCTCGGGCCGCAACGCGATCGCTCTGCTGTTCGCGTTCACTGGTGTCGCCGTACTCGGCGGCGTCGAGATCGACGACAATCTGACCGGCCTCGTGTTCATCCTGCTCGCATCGGCGATGTGGGCCGCATACATCGTGATCGGGGCCCGCGTGGCGCAGGTCGATCGCGGCGTCGCCGGGCTCGGGCTGGGCCTGGCGATCGGGGCCGTCGTCGTGACCCCGCTCGGGGCGCCGTGGAGTGGCGACGTGTGGCTCGACCCGCGGCTGCTGGGCCTGTGCCTGCTCGTCGGTGTGTTCTCCAACGCGATCGGCTACGGCATCGACCAGTTCACGATGCGACGGATCCCGATCCGACGGTTCTCGCTGCTGCTCGCACTGCTGCCGGTCACCGCCGCGCTGGTCGGGTGGATCGGGCTCGGACAGGAGCCATCGGGCATCGACCTCGCCGGCATCGCGCTGGTGCTGGTCGGCGTGACCCTGCAGGAACGCGACCGGATCGACCGGGTCGAGGCCGTGGTCCGCACCGACCCGGGCTGACGCACCCCCGACCTCGCCCACCGCCACGCCCACGGGTACGATCGCGACGACGACTCAGAACGGGAGGCCCGCCATGGCGGACACGATCGACGATCAACTGCAGAGCCTCGAAGAACAGGCGAAGACACCACACGACGACATCCAGGCCGAACGCCTTCACCGCAAGCAACGACTCGCCGCCGGGCTGCGCACGATGGGCCGACTCCCCCTCGCCGAAGGCGTCCCCGGCCACGTGACCGTCCGCGACCCCGAGTTCCCCGACCGGTTCTGGGTCAACCCGTTCGGCAAGAACTTCAAGCTGATGACCGTCAGCGACCTGATCTGCGTCGACCACTCCGGTGAGATCGTCGAGGGCGAGGGCTCGCTCAACCAGGCCGCGTTCGCGATCCACGGCCAGATCCACCGGGCCCGGCCCGACATCATGGCCGCCGCGCACTCGCACTCGATGTACGGCAAGACCTTCTCCACGCTCGGCAAACCGCTCAAGATGATCACGCAGGACGCGACGATGTTCTACAACGACGTGGCGCTGTGCAACGAAGGCAGCGGCGCGGTCGTGCTCGACACCGAGGTGGGCCGCAAGATGGCCGAGGCCCTCGGCGACCGCAAGGCTTTGATCCACCAGAACCACGGCCTGATCACGACCGGCGGATCGGTCGACGCCGCGGTGTGGTGGTTCGTCGCACTCGAGCGTTGCTGCCAGTCGCAGCTGCTCGCCGAATCGGCCGGTGACCCGATCGAGATCCCGCAGGACTACTGCGAGGACGGGTTCAAGACACAGGGCAGCGACATCGCGGGCTGGTTCCAGTTCCAGCCGTTCTGGGACGAACTCGTCGCCCGCGAACCCGAGTTCCTCGACTGAGTCGGAGCGGCCGCTCTCGCAGAGATCGCGCACCGATCGCGCGTATAATGAGGAATCGGGCACGCGCCGTGAGCCAATATATTCTTCATGAGCAGGCGGACGGGTCGGATCGGAATGCTGCTGAGTGCTGCGATGGCGCTGGCGGGGAGCATGGTCGTCGGTGACAGCGGCACGGTGTCCGCCGATCACGACACGACGTACACCACGATCGACATCAATCAGACCGGTGGCGACATCCACTCGGACTGGGCGGTGTTGGTCGACGACCTGCTGTTCTTCGATTCCGAAGACCGTGAGCACGGCAGGGAGCTGTGGGTACTCGACACGACCACCGAACAGGCGCAGCTGGTCGCCGACCTCGTCCCGGGCACGCCGAGCAGTCATCCGTACAATGCCCTGGCCTACGACGGCATGCTGCTGTTCAACGCGCTGGACGCCGACGGCGACGAGTACACCTACCGAACCGACGGCACGACGGCCGGCACGGTCAAGCTCGGTGATTGGTACATGGGCGACCCGGTCGTGTTCGACGGCTCGGTCTACTTCGGCGCCGGAGTGTCGGACGACGACCCGAGCGGCGAAGGGGGCGTCGGCGACGAGCTGTACCGGTGGAGCCTCGCCGGTGGCCTCGAGTTGGCCGACGACGTGTGGCCCGGCACCACGTCGTCGTCACCGCAGGAACTGACGGTCGTCGAGGGCGCCACCCACGACTGGCTGTTCTTCCTCGCCCGCACCTCCGGCACCGGTGAGGAACTCGTCCGCTACGACCCGGCGGGATCGGAGATCGCCGACACCGAACCCGGATCGAGCAACATCGACGCGGATGAGCTCGTCGCGGCCGGCGACGAGCTGTACGCGGTCGACCGCGGGTTCTACGCCGTGACCGACGTCGAGGTGGCGACGTTCGACGCCTCCGCCGTCACCGAACACCCGGGTATCGGCTCCATCGTCCGCGACGTCGTCGGCACCGAGGGCGGCGTCTACCTCATCGGTGGAGCATTCCCGTACGTCAGCGTCTACTGGTCGGCCGCAGGCGCCGCGCCGACGATCGTCCCCGATCGTTGCACCTACGGCCCGCTCGTCCCGTTCGGCGACACGGTGCTGTTCGAGACGACGTACTACTCCGGTTCCGGGTTGTGCAGCGGCAGCAGCGGCTATCTGGTCCGTGCGAGCGGGCCGCTCGGGGCGACGAACGACCTGACCTCCGACCGGGTCAGCCCCGGCGTCATCGTCGCGAACGACGCCGGCACCCAGGCGGTGTTCTTCGGGACGGACACGGACGACGAGCGGAACCTCTGGCGTACCGACGGCACGTCGGGGAACACCGAACCGTTCCTCGAGTTCGACCAGCCCGACGACTCGAAGGTCGGGTTGTACGGCACCACCTCCGACTTCGGTTCGACCTGGTGGGTCCTCGGCTCGACACCGACCGACGGGACCGAGTGGTGGGCCACCAAGGGCACCACGCCGGGTACGGCCCAGGTCGGGACCGTCAGCGACCGAACGGCCGACTCGTTCGCCCAGTGGTTCACCACTGCCGGTGACCACGTCGTGTTCGCCGCCGACGACGGCTCGAGCGGTCTCGACATCTGGCAGTACGACCCCGCCGACGGGTCCACCGCCCGCATCGCCGACCTCAGCGAGGACGACGAGTACGCCGGACCGTTCGTCTCGAACGGCGATCGCGCCCTGTTCGAGACCGACGAGTCGCTGTTCTCCACCGACGGTGAGACCGTGACCGATTTCGCCGACAGCGCCGAACTCGACGATTGGGGGGACTTCGGTGCCGCCGGCGGACGGTTCTTCCTGTCGGCCGACCTCGGAGCGGGCGACGGCGAGGAACTGTACGTCAGTGACGGCACCGCTGCCGGCACCACGCTGGTCAAGGACATCGACCCGATCGAATCGTCTTACCCCGACGACTTCGCGGCGTTCGGGGACGACATCGTGTTCGTCGCCGACGACGGATCGTCGGGCGAAGAGCCGTGGTTCTCCGATGGCACCCCGGCCGGCACGCATCGACTCGCCGACACGATCCCCGGCCCCGACGACGGCGACCCGCGTGACTTCACGGTCGTGGGCGACCTGCTGTACTTCGTCGACGACGACGACCAGTTGTGGCAGTCCGATGGCACCCCCGGCGGTACGTCGGCGTTCGTCCCGACCGACGGCGTGACCACGGCCGGCGACATCGACGACATCGCCACG
>CAXAWD010000239.1:0-6119 GCA_963972325.1 uncultured Acidimicrobiaceae bacterium | reverse complement strand
GGTCCGCAGCAGTGCCTCGAGCACGGCGCTGATCGACACGACGGTGACGAGCACCAGATCGCGACGGTTGCGGCGCGGTGGGTCCGGCACGGCCGGTTCGGCCAGGAAGCTGCGGACGCTCGAAGGGATCACGCCCGACATCGTAGGGATCGACACCGAACGGGCGGATCAGCCGAAAGAACGAGCCGGAGCCGCCCGATCGGACACCCGGTTCGCAGCCGGGCGGCCGATGTGGTGACGTCCCCGCTCGCTCAGCATGGTCACGTACACCGCAGGGGTGGTGTGCCGGCCCGATCGGGCCGTGGACTCGTGAGAGGAACTCATCGTGACATCGTTGCTGTATCGCCTCGGCCGCGCATCGGCGCGCCGCCCGTGGCTCGTGCTCGGGCTGTGGGCGCTCGTCGCCGCCATCGTCGTCAGTTCATCGGTCGCGTTCGGTCGCGACATGGAGGACAGCTTCAGCGCGCCGGGGGTCGACTCCCAGGTCGCGGTCGATCTCCTGTCGTCGGCGGAGTCGGGCCGTGCCGGGCTGACCGCTCGTGTGCTCGCCGCGCCGAGCGAGGGCACCGCGTTCGGTGAGCCGTCGGCCGACGATCACCTCGCTGTCGTGAGGTCGGCGCTCGAAGCGCTGCCCAACGTGTTGGCGGTCGACACCACGCTCGCTCAGGACGGGAGTGTGGCGTTGCTCGGCGTGCAGTATCCGGTGATCGAGGAGGTGAGCGTGGACGATCTGGAGCGGTTGAAGGAGGTCGTCGAGGAATCACGTGCGTCCACTCCGCTGCAGGTCGAGGCCGGAGGTGAGCTGTTCTTCAACTTCGAGGAGACCGGTGGCGGCACGGCCGAGCTGATCGGCCTCGCGGCCGCGGTCGTGATCCTGCTCCTGGCGTTCGGGTCGGTGATCGCGATGGGCCTGCCGATCGGGATCGCGGTGTTCGGGCTCGCGCTCGGCGTCTCGCTGATGCCGCTGATCAGCCACGTCGTGATGATCCCGACGTGGGCGCCGCAGATGGGCAGCATGATCGGCCTCGGCGTCGGCATCGACTACGCGCTGTTCCTGGTCACCCGCCACCGCGAGTTCCTCGCCGACGGTTGGTCGGTCGAGGAAGCCGCCGGGCGCGCGGTGGCCACCGCCGGGCAGGCCGTGATCTTCGCCGGGGGCACGGTCGTCATCGCGATCCTCGGCCTCGCCGTCGCCGGCCTTCCGTTCCTGACCGCCGCCGGCATCGCCACATCCGTGATCGTGCTCGTGATGGTGGTCGCGTCGATCACGCTGCTGCCGGCGTTCCTCGGGATCAGCGGCGAGTGGATCAACCGCCTCGGCATCCATCGCCGTGGACACCACGCCGGCGACGGCGTGAGCGCGGGTTGGCGTCGTTGGGGACGGCACGTCTCACGCCATGCCTGGTCGTACGCGATCGGCGTCACCGCTGCGCTGCTCGCGCTCACCGCGCCGGTCCTGGCGCTGCAACTGGGATTCCCCGACGACGGCACCCAACCCCAGTCGCGGACCGAGCGTCGGGCCTACGATCTGGCGGCGGAGGGCTTCGGCCCGGGGATCAACGGGCCGCTCGTGATCGCGGTCGACCTCGCCGACGGCGACCCCGCGGTGCTCGACACGTTGACGGACACGATGCTCGCCGACCCCGGTGTGGCGGCGGTCGCGCCCCCGGAGATCGACGCTGCGACTCGTGTGGCCAGCATGATCGTGTTCCCTTCGACCGCACCGCAGGACGACGAGACGTACGCGACCGTGGAGCGGCTGCGCGCCGACGTGTTCCCCGAGGCGCTCGACGGCACCGACGTGACCGCGCACGTCGGCGGCCAGACGGCGAGCTTCGGCGACGTCTCCCAGCGCGTGACCGAGCGACTGCCGTGGTTCATCGCCGCGGTCGTGCTGCTGTCGTTCGTGCTGTTGATGTTCGTGTTCCGCTCGATCCTCGTGCCGCTCAAGGCGGCGCTGTTGAACCTCCTGAGCATCGGCGCCGCTTACGGCGTCCTGGTGATGGTCTTCCAGTGGGGGTGGGGCAAGGACCTGATCGGTCTGGAGGCGACGGTGCCGGTGGTGTCGTTCATCCCGATGTTCATGTTCGCGATCCTGTTCGGCTTGTCGATGGACTACGAGGTGTTCCTGCTGTCCCGGGTGCGTGAGGAGTACGTCGTGACCGGCGACAACGACGAATCCGTGATCAACGGTCTCGCGAGCACCGACCGGGTGATCACGTCGGCGGCGCTGATCATGATCTCGGTGTTCGCGGCGTTCGTGCTCGGCGACGACCCGATCGTGAAGATGATGGGCCTCGGCCTGGCCACGGCGATCTTCGTCGACGCCACGATCGTGCGAGTGGTCCTCGTGCCGGCCACGATGAAGCTGATGGGTGACGCCAACTGGTGGTTGCCCCGGTGGCTCGATCGCCGGCTGCCCCGGATCGACATCGACGGTGGCTCGGGCCTGCCCGAGCGTGAGATCGAGCAGGCGCCGCACGACGACCCGGACGGTGCGGGCGAGCGAGAGTTGGTCTCGGTCCGTTGAGATTCCGGCCCCGACGGCGCTCAGGCGGCGTCGGGGCCGTCGGGTTCGTCTCGGGTGATCGTCGCGGAACGCACGCCGTCGATCTCGATCGTGATCGACGGGTCCGCGCCCGACGTGGAACAGGCGTCGATCGCGCCGCCTCCGGCGTAGCGGAACGTGAAGCGGCTGCCGTCACCGAACTCGCAGACGTAGTCGCCTTCGGACGCGAACCCGATCGCCGAGAAGCTGGCGATGACGCAGTCGGCGCCGAAGCGGCAGTCCTCGACCCGACCACGGATGTCGATCCGACGGTCGGCTCCGGCCGGCAGCGTGGTGTCGGCCGTCGTGGTGGCGCTGACCGAGGTCGATGAGGTCGGCGGTGTGGACGTGACCGTCGTGGGGACGGTCGTCGTGGCGGCGCTGGTGGACGTCGACGTCGGTGGTGGCGTCGTCGTGGCGACGGTGGTCGCGATGGCAGGTGGCGACGCGCTCGTGGTGGTGGTGGTCGTGGTCGTGGTGATGGTCGTCGTGGTCGTCGTCTCCGCCGCGGCGACCGGGAGCGGGCCGTCGGCAGCTGTGCCGGAGTCGTCACCGTCGAACAGCCGCCAACCCGACACGAGGATCAACACGACGAGGAGGCCGGCGAGCAGCGCCGACACGGCCAGCATGAACCAGCCACCGTCGTGAAGGACGGGCGCCGGTGTCGGAGCGGCCGTGGTCGTTGCGACGGTCAGCGTGCGCGAGCCCTGCACGTCGCCCGCAGGGTGTTTGACCGTCCAGGCGACCACGACGAGGTGCGGCGACGAGGGTTGCTCGACCTCGAGGGGCAGGAGGGCGGTTTCGCCGGGAGCGAGCGTGATCGGATCGATGATCGGTTCGCTGCGCCACTCGTCGGCGGCGACGGGTTTCCAGGTCACGATGTCGACGGCGGTCGTCAAGGCGCCCGGGGGAGTGGCGACGCGCCAGTGCGCCACCTGCCCGGTCGAGTCGATGGTGACGCCGACCGGTGGTGGCGCCGACGGGTGACGGAGCCGTGCCGTCTGGGTGCGCCGCGGCGGACGCGGCCAGGTTCGGAACACGACGGTCAGCCCGACGATGCCGGCGAGGAGTGCGAGGAGGTCGCTCCAGCGGTCGGCGGTCACCCGGCCATCGTCGCATCTCCGGCCCGCCCGGCGCCGGAATTGCCCCGTGCTCCGAGGCGCGAGGCGTGACGTTCGTCACGGGTGCATCGCCGTTTCGTCGTCACCCGACCTAAGGTATGAACATGTTGAGCGCTGTTCTCGACCTGGGGATCGACCTCGACCTGTGGCCATGGGTCTGGTTGGGGATCGCCGTCGTGTTCGCACTCGTCGAGCTGGTCGTCGTCGGCGGCTCGTTCATCATCCTGCCGTGGTCGGCATCGGCGTTCGTCACGGCGATCCTGGCGTTCTACGACGTGTCGATCGAGATCCAGTGGGCCGTGTTCGTGTTCGGCGGCGCCGTCTTCTTCGCGGTGCTCTACCGCTGGGCCCAGCGGTTCATGAAGGAACACACGATGGACCCGGGCGTCGGCGCCGACCGGCTGGTCGGCCTGACCGCCATCGTCACCGCCCCGATCGAACCCGACGACACCTCACGTGGCGGCCGGGTGTCGATCGACGGCGAGGTGTGGGGCGCCCTGACGAACGGTGCCTACCGCATCGCCGACGGCGCTCGCGTCCGTGTCCTCGCCATGAAGGGCACCCGCGTCGTCGTCGAACCCGTGGCGCCCGACCACCGACCGACCCAACCCGCCCCCGGCGGAGAGGAGACACCATGACCGTCACACATCGGGGGCTGCGCCCCCGAACCCCATCGTCACCGGCGCTCGCGCCGTCGGACGGTCGTGTATCCACACCCCGACCGAAGGAGACCCCATGACCGTCGCCGTCATCTTGATCATCGTGATCGCCATCGTCGGCCTCGCCGCGCTGGTGGCCGCCGTGAAGATCGTGCGTCCGTACCAGCGAGGTCTGGTCGAACGACTCGGCAAGTACAAGACCACGAAGGACCCGGGGCTGACCCTGATCGTGCCGTTCGTCGAGACGATGCAGCTGATCGACATGCGTGAACAGGTGGTCGACGTGCCGCCGCAGGAGGTCATCACCGCCGACAACGTGGTGGTCTCCGTCGATGCGGTCGTGTACTACGAGGCCACCGACCCGCAGCGGCTCGTGTACAACGTGGCCGACTTCTTCACCGCGATCACGAAGCTCGCCCAGACCAACCTCCGTAACCTGATCGGCGACCTCGAACTCGACAAGGCGCTCACCTCGCGCGACACGATCAACACGCAGTTGCGCGAGGTGCTCGACGACGCCACCGACAAGTGGGGTGTCCGGGTCGTCCGCGTCGAGATCCAGCGCATCGATCCGCCGCCCGAAGTCGTGTCGGCCATGCACGCCCAGATGCGTGCCGAACGCGACCGCCGTGCCACCGTCACCGAGGCCCGCGGCTACCAGGAGGCGGCGATCGCCCGCGCCGACGGCGAGAAGCAGTCGGCGGTGCTCGCCGCCGAGGGCCGCAAACAAGCCGCCGTGCTCGACGCCGAGGGCGACGCCCAGGCGATCGAACTGCGGGCCAAGGCCGACAAGATGCGGCTCACGATGCTCGGCGAGGGCGAGGGGCTCGCCGCCAAGGCGCGCCTGACCGGTATCAAGGAGGCAGGCGCCGATCAGAAGGTGCTCACGGTCGAGTACCTGCAGGCGCTCGAGAAGATCGGTGACGGTCGAGCCACCAAGCTGGTCATCCCGGCCGAGTTCTCCGGCCTGATGGGCACGGTCGCCGCGCTGGCCGAGGGGGTCAAGGCCGACGACAGCGCCGACGAGATCCGTCCGAAGGACGGCCTGCCGATTCCCGACGTGGCCGAGCGTGTCGACGTCCCGAAGGGACGCGGGATCAGCTGATGCGGCTCGAGGACGCGCCTCCGGCGGGCTGGTACCCGGACCCCGAGGGTGGCTCGCGTCTGCGCTGGTGGGAGGGCACCGACTGGTCGGATCAATACCGGGCGCCGCCCACGCGCAGCGAGGTCGACCGCCGCGAGTTGGTCACCGCGACACGCCTCGAGGAGCACGAGGGCATCGGGCTCGACCACATCGAGTCGAAGGTCAGGGTCGGTTCCCTGAACCGCCAGGACTCCGAGGCGATCATCAGCCAGGTCCGCCAGGCCGCCCGTGCCGAGGCCGAACGCGCTGCCGGCATGTTCCGACAAGAGGCGCGGTCGGCGGCCGAGAACCTGACGCCGCTGATCACCGAGTACACCAGCAAGGTCGTGCGCTGGGTCAGGATCATCTCGGTCATCGCGATCCTGCTGTTGATCGGCTGGGTGGCGTTCCAGATCTTCGCCCAGGTGAGCCTGTTCGACTGGATCGGCGACCGCATCGACAACATCAGCGACAACCTGAACGACGACACGGGGGTCGTGCTCGGTCCGCTCCTGCGGTGAACCCGGCGCCTGCGTCGAGGCGTCGCCGCAGCGGGTTACTCGTCGAACGTGTCGTACGCCGCACGCATCCGTGCGACGGCGTCGGTGACGATCTGTTCGAGCACGTCGAGGTCGATGTCGGCGAGCTTGTTGATGTAGAGGCAGCTC
>CAXAWD010000238.1:0-6123 GCA_963972325.1 uncultured Acidimicrobiaceae bacterium | reverse complement strand
AGCCGTTCGCGACATCGCCCGATTCAGCGGTGTCCCGAGCTGAACGACGGTCCGGTTCCGGAATCCGGAGCGTGCGGCGCGAGGCTGCGACCGACGCTGACCGCGGGCTCTGCCCGCGGTCAGAAGGCGATCACGCTCGGTTCGTAGTCGGCCGGTGCCTCGTAGCCGAGCAGGTTGAGCAGGGTGGCGGCGACGTTGGCGAGGCCGGCACCGGCCGGCGGCGCCATGTGGTACTCGCCGTCGTAATTGGGGTCGAAGATCGCGAACGGCACCGGGCTCAGCGTGTGCGACGTCTTGACCGACCGGACGCCGTCCTTCTCCGTGTACATGATGTCGGCGTTGCCGTGATCGGCGGTGAACACGAGCACACCGTCGAGCTCCTCGATCACGGCGGTGAGTTCGGCGACACACTCGTCGATGACGGTCATCGCCTCGACGGTGGCTTCGAGATTGCCGGTGTGGCCGACCATGTCGCCGCTCGGGAAGTTGAGCCGCCCGAACCGGTACTCACCCGAGCGGAGCAGATCGATCACCTCGGCGGTGATCTCGCGCACCTTCATCGCCGGGGTCTGGTCGAACTCGACGTTGTCGCTCGGGATCTCGATGTAGGTCTCGAGGCTCGGGTCGATGTAGCCGGATCGGTTGCCGTTCCAGAAGTAGGTGACGTGACCGAACTTCTGCGTTTCGCTGACCGCGAAACTGCGAACACCCTCGGCGCAGAGATAGTGGCTCATCGTGCGGTCGATCTGCGGCGGGTTGACGAGGTAGTTGGTGGGCACGTGCAGGTCGCCGTCGTACTCGAGCATCCCGGCGAAGTACACGTTCGGGCGATGACCGTTGCCGTCGGTGCGGTCGAAGTGGTCGAACACGGCGTCGTCGTATGCCTGGGAGATCTCGATCGCCCGATCGCCGCGGAAGTTGAAGTCGACGACCGCGTCGCCGTCGTGCATCACGCCGACCGGCTCGCCGGCACCGTCGACGACCACGAACTCGGCGAGGTTCTGGTCGCCGGTGTCCTTGCCGGCGTCGTCGGCCTCGCGGTACATCGTCGCGACCGCCTCGGCGGCCGACGCGAACGGCCGACCCTCGCCGAACGTGTGGGTGCGGTAGCCCCGTTCGACCATCGGCCAGTCGGCGCCGTACCGGTCCATCGTGATCTTCATGCGCCCGCCACCGGACGCGATCCGGAAGTTGCGACCCTCGCCGGCGGCGTTGAGTTCCGCCAGCACCGCCTCGGTGCGCTCGATGTAGCGGAGCGCGGAGCGGGCGTCGACGTCGCGGCCGTCGTGCAGGATGTGGACGGCGACGCTGGTGACGCCGTCGTCGGCCGCCCGACGGAGCAGCGCGTAGAGGTGATCGAGGTTGGAGTGGACGTTGCCGTCGGAGTGCAGTCCGAGCAGGTGCAGCGTGCCGGTGGTGGCGTGCGCCACGACCTGCTTCCAGGTGTCGGTCTCGAAGATCGCTCCCGATGCGATCGCCTGGTTGACCAGCTTTGCGCCCTGTGCGAAGACCCGTCCGGCGCCCAGCGCGTTGTGACCGACCTCGCTGTTGCCCATGTCGTCGTCGGACGGCAGCCCGACCGCCGGGCCGTGGGCTGCGAGTTCGGTGTACGACTCGCCACCCTCGAGCGCGTCGAGCCGGGGCGTCGGGGCGACGGTGACGGCGTTGCTCGGCCCCGGCGGCGCCACGCCCACTCCGTCGGCGATGACCAGGAGCAGCGGACCGGGTCGGCCGGCGAACGAGGGGTGCTTCGCGAGGTGGAGTGCCATGGTCCGAAGTCTACGAACCGGCCGTCGAACGCTGTCACGAAGTGCGGATCGTGCTTCTACGCTGAACGTGTCGACCCCGACGACGAAGGAGATGTCACATGGGACTGTTGAACAAGCGCACCATCGCGAAGGCCAAGGCACTCGCGGAGAAGAACAAGGACAAGATCGCTTCCGGCGTCGACAAGGCGACCGATGCGATCGACAAGAAGACCGGTGGCAAGCACACCGACAAGCTGAAGAAGATCGACGACGCCGCGAAGAAGTTCGCCGGCGACGACGCGGCCGCCACGACCGACGACGACGGGGCCGCGCCCGACACCACGAACTGACTCGTGGTCGGGTCGGTTCCTCAGTCGATCGGGCGGGCGTAGCCGCGGTCGAGGTGCACGAACCCCGCTCGCTCCCAGAACGAGTGCTCGTCGTTGCGGTCGGTGCCGCACGCGACCTGCACCCGTCGGCACCCGAGGTCGCGGGCCCGGCCGACGGCGTGGTCGACCAACATGCCGGCCACCCCGCTGGTCCGGAACTCGTCGGCCACGCGCAGGAGCACGATCCGGGCGGTGCGCCCGCCGCGCTCGTGGAGTTGCCGGTACGCCACCAGCTGCAGGACCGCGACGATCTGGCGGTCGTACTCGGCAACCAGCACGTAGTTGCCGTCGGTTCGATCGATCTCGGTCAGTGCGTCTCGGTACGAACCGCTGCCCGAGGCGTCCGGTCCGCAGTCGGCGGTGCCCGAACCGCGGAGCAGGGCGCCGAGCGCCGGGAGATCCGTTCCGACCGCGTCGCGGAAGTAGGCCTGCATCGTGGCTTCATTGTTCCACCTGGGGGTCGTACGATCCGATGATGGCCGGAGATCCGACGATCGAACCCGAACTGTTCACAGCCGCTCGCGAGGTGCAGCAGCATGCCCACGTGCCGTACTCGCGGTTCCCGGTGGGTGCTGCTCTGCGCACGCCGTCGGGTGCCGTGTTCGTCGGCTGCAACGTGGAGAACGCCGCGTACCCGGAGGGCACGTGTGCCGAAGCCGGCGCGATCGCCGCGATGGCGGCCGCCGGCGAGCGGGTCATCGAGGCGATCGTCACCGTGTGCGAGGGCGAGGAGCTCGGCACCTGTTGTGGCGGCTGTCGTCAGAAGATTCGCGAGTTCGCCGACGCCGCCACGTTGATCCACAACGCCGGTCCCGAGGGTGTGCGCAAGACGTTCACGATGGCCGAACTGCTGCCCGACTCGTTCGGCCCCGAACATCTCGCGGGCTGACACCGACCGGGCGACCCGCCTCAGCCGGCGAAGAAACCCCACATGCCGTTGGACACCTCGACGTCGCCGAGATGGTGTTCGTGGCCGTCGGCATCGACGGCCACCACGTCGGTGAAGACCCCGACGGCCAACCGGTTGTCGGTCGGGGTGAACGTGAGTGAGCCGCCCACGATCTGCCAGCTGTCGTCGACGACCGGTTCGGGCTCGCCCACCTCGATGACGTCGTCGCACCAGTTGGCCATGAGGTCGGCGCCGAAGTAGACGACACCGTCGAGGTCGGCCAGATCGTGGACGCCGGGTTCCGGGCCGGTCTCCCAGTCGACGTCGACGAACCTGGCGACCATCGACACCGTCTGATCGCTGTCGGACAGCGCGAACCCGTAGCCGCAGCCGTACTCGTCGTCGAGGAAGGCGGCGAGTCCGTCGGTGACCTGTTCGAGCCCGACCAGCTCGAAACCGAACTCCTCGTCGGCCATCATCTCGTCGACGTCGATGTACAGCGACGACGGTGCCCCGGTCTCGCCGTAGGAGACCCGCACGTCGGCGGCCGTGCCGATCGAGGCGTCGATCTCGTCGAACCACTGCTCGACCGATCGGGCGTGGCCCGCAGCCTCGGCGCCGACGGGACGGCCGTCGATCACCTCGACGGTGACGTCGTCCTGCGGGCAGTAACACGACGGCGTGAAGGTGAACCGGTACGCGGTCCAACCTGCCGCGCGCCACCGTTCCCGGGCGGCGTCGAGGTCGGCCCGGGCCTCGACCGGGTCGTATCGGAGTTCGGTCTCCTGGGTCGTGACCGGCGTCGTCACCGGTGGCGCATCGGTGGGGTCCGTCGGGGCGGTCGGTGCTGCGGTCGTGGGGACGGACGCGATCGGTCCGGCCGCGGGCCCGGTGTCCTCGCCGCAGGCGGCGACGGCCAGCAGGGGTACCAGGGCGAGCGGGGCGAGTCGGAGATGCATGCGCTTTCGACGCCGGGAGGTGCCGTCCGGTTCCCGGCGGGAACCCGTGAGCGAGGTCCGGGCGCGATGCCGCCACCGCCCTCGACAAATCTTGAGTCATCACGACTCAAGTTTCCTCACGGCCATGTTGGTGGCGACCGGTCGCGTCCCTACACTTGAGTCCAGCCAACGCAAGATCTCACCCCACCATCCGAACAGAGGAGCGTTTCACAATGCCCAAGGCAGTCGGTATCGACCTCGGTACCACCAACTCAGTCGTCGCCGTGCTCGAAGCCGGCGAACCCGTCGTCATCCCCAACGCCGAGGGTGGACGCACCACGCCCTCCGTCGTCGCCTTCTCCAAGGCGGGCGAAGTGCTCGTCGGTGAGGTCGCCAAGCGGCAGGCCATCACCAACCCCGATCGCACCTTCCGCTCGATCAAGCGCCACATGGGCGAGAGCTGGAAGTCCGACGATGTCGACGGCAAGACCTACACGCCACAGGAGATCAGCGCGCGCACGCTCATGAAGCTGAAGCGCGACGCCGAGTCGTACCTGGGCGACACCGTCAACCAGGCCGTCATCACGGTGCCCGCCTACTTCGACGACGCCCAGCGCACCGCCACCAAGGAAGCCGGCACCATCGCCGGTCTCGAGGTGCTGCGCATCATCAACGAGCCCACCGCCGCGGCGCTCGCCTACGGCCTCGACAAGGGCTCCGAAGACGAGACGGTGCTCGTGTTCGACCTCGGTGGCGGCACGTTCGACGTGTCGGTCCTCGAGATCGGCGACGGCGTGTTCGAGGTCAAGTCCACCCACGGCGACACCAGCCTCGGTGGCGACGACTGGGACCAGCGCATCATCGACTGGCTCGTCAGCCAGTTCAAGAGCGCCCAGGGCGTCGACCTCTCCAGCGACCGCATGGCCATGCAGCGCCTGAAGGAAGCTGCCGAGAAGGCCAAGATCGAACTCAGCCAGACCCAGTCCACGCAGATCAACCTGCCGTTCATCACGGCCAACGCCGACGGTCCGCTGCACCTCGACGAGTCGCTCAGCCGCTCCAAGTTCCAGGAGATGACCAGCGACCTCATCGAGCGCTGCCGCATCCCGTTCGAGCAGGCGCTCAAGGATGCCGGCGTCGAGAAGGGTGACCTCCACCACGTGATCCTCGTGGGTGGCTCCACCCGCATGCCCGCCGTCACCGACCTCGTGCACTCGATGACCGGCAAGGAGCCGAACAAGTCGGTCAACCCCGACGAGGTCGTCGCCGTCGGCGCGGCCGTGCAGGCCGGGGTGTTGCGCGGTGATGTCAAGGACGTCCTGCTGCTCGACGTGACCCCGCTCAGCCTCGGTATCGAGACCAAGGGTGGCGTCATGACCAAGCTGATCGAGCGCAACACCACCATCCCGACCAAGCGCACCGAGGTGTTCACCACCGCGGAAGACATGCAGCCGTCGGTCGAGATTCACGTCCTCCAGGGCGAGCGCGAGATGGCGAGCTACAACAAGACGCTCGGCAAGTTCCAACTCGTCGACCTGCCGCCCGCGCCCCGTGGCGTGCCGCAGATCGAGGTCACGTTCGACATCGACGCCAACGGCATCGTGCACGTCGCCGCCAAGGACCGTGCCACCAACAAGGAGCAGTCGATGACCATCACCGGTCAGTCGACGCTCGACAAGAACGACATCGAGCAGATGGTGAAGGACGCCGAGGCGCACGCCGAGGAAGACAAGCAGCGGCGCGAAGAGGCCGAGGTCCGCAACAACGCCGACTCGCTCGTCTACCAGACCGAGAAGGTGCTCAAGGAGCAGGGCGACAACGTCTCCGACGACGAGAAGGCCGCCGTCGAAGGTCCGCTCGGCGAGCTCAAGGAGGCGCTGGGCGGCAACGACACCGCCGCCATCAAGGAAGCCACCGAGAAGCTCATGTCGGCCAGCCAGGAGTTCAGCCAGAAGCTGTACGAGGCCGCGTCGCGCGACGCCAACGCTGCCGGCACGTCGGCGAGCGGACAGGGCGAGGGTGCGGGCTCGACGAGCGACGACGATGACATCGTCGACGCCGAGATCGTCGACGAGGGCGAGAGCGAGGCATCGTGAGCGACGTCCCGGGCGCCGTGCCCGGCGACGACGAACGCGGCAGCGAGGTCGACGACTACACGG
>CAXAWD010000237.1:0-6150 GCA_963972325.1 uncultured Acidimicrobiaceae bacterium | reverse complement strand
TAGCGCAGGGCGAGTCACCCCCAACCAGCCGGTCGCCGACGACCGCCGATCGCGTCGCTCCGCCGGGTCGTGACCTCCGGCTCCGGCCGGCGGCCGCACGTCGCGCTCGCCATCTCCGCGCTCCACGGTGTCTCCGGTGGTGCAGAGCGGGTGCTCGTCGACGTCGCCAACGGTCTCCACCGACGCGGATACCCCGTCACCGTCCTCACGTACCAGGAGGCCAACGGCCCCAGCTTCTACCCCCTCGACTACGGGATCCGACGGATCGACGGCCGCAAGCGCGACTCGCGCTACCGCAGCGGCACGCCGCTCAACACCCTCGCCGGCCCGGCTCGACGACATCGCGGCATCGCCGTCGGGCTGTGGCTGCTCCAGCACGCCCCGAAGACGTGGCACCTCCGTCGAACACTTCGTCTCGCGAAACCGGACGTCGCGATCGGGTTCCTTCCGTCGACCTTCCCGTACCTCGCACTCGCGGCGACCGGCAGCGGGATCCCCGTGGTTGCCTCGATGCACAACGTTCCCGAACGGGATCTCGGCGGCGACCCGTTGCGATGGGACCAGAACCCGGTCGACATCCGTCTGCGCCGGCGAGCGCTGCGCACGAGTGCCGCGAACACGGTGCTGCTGCCGTCGTTCCGTGAGCAGCTCGACGACGACGTCAGGGACAAGACGTACGTGATCCCGAATCTGATCGAGCCCTCGGTCGGCCCGACGGCGGACGTGACGACCGACCCCGAGGACAACGTGATCCTCGCCGTCGGCCGGCTCTCACCCGCCAAGGACCACGCCACTCTGGTCTCGGCGTGGGCGATGCTGGAGGCCGACCATCCGACGTGGCGCCTGCGCATCATCGGCGATGGCCCGTTGTTCGGCGACCTCACCGAGCAGATCGCACGCCTCGGTCTCCGGCGAGCGACCATCGACGAGCCCACCAGCGAGATCGACGAGGCATACCGATCCGCGAAGCTGGTCGTCATGTCGTCCGTCCACGAGGGCTTCGGGCTCGTCACCGCCGAGGCGATGGCCCACGGTCTCCCCGTGATCGGATTCGCCGACTGCGAAGGGACCAACGAGATCGTGCTCGACGGCGAGAACGGTCTCCTCGTCGAACCGGGCGACGACCGAGCCGTTGCGCTGGCCGATTCGATGCGCCGGCTCATCGACGACGAGGGCACGAGACGAGCGCTGGCCGCCGCAGCGCCGGCCACGGTCGACCGATTCCAGCCTGCGCCGGTACTGGACGCCTGGGAACGTCTGATTCACGACGTGGTCACGGGGACGGTGCCGTCATGACGACCCTGACCGTCTGCATCCCCGCCTACGACGCGGCCGACCACATCGAACGTGCCATCCGCTCGATCGTCCCGGCCGAGGTCGACGGCGACGTCGAGATCCTCGTCTGCGACGACGGGTCGACCGACGACACCTGGGCCGTGCTGCAGGGTCTGGCAAGCGAGATCCCCGAGATCCGACTCCTGCGGAACGACGCCAACCTCGGCCGCCCCGCCACCAGGAACCGACTCCTGCGCGAAGCGCGTGGCCGGTTCCTCACCTGGCTCGACGCGGACGACGAGAAGTACCCGGGCATGCTCCGGGCCCAACTCGACCGGCTTCGGGAGATCGAACAGACCGACGGCGAACGAGGGCTCGACGGGCTGCTGGTCTTCACCAACTACCACTGGCTCCGGCCGTCGTGGGGCGAACCCAAGCTGATGGAACCCGTGCAGCCGGAGGATCCCATGCGAGCGCTGCTCGACTCGAGCTTCGGCGGCTATCTCTGGCTCATGATGGGGCTGCGATCGACGTTCGTCGCCGCCGGCCCGTTCGACGAGCGCCTCCCACGCCTCCAAGACCTCGGGTTCTTCATCCGGTTCGCGGAGTTGGGCGGGCGATTCGAGCGTGTGAGCACCGATCGACCGCTGTGCGTGTACCACAAGGAAGACAGCGGGCGAGGCACGATGGACGTCTGGCGTTCGTGGAACCGAATCTGGCGCACGCATCGGCACCACTACGTGTCGTACGGCATGCGCAACGCACGCACGTGGCGGCGGCACCACTACCGCGTGGCTCGCCGGTACGCGCGCGCCAACGATGATTCACTGGTGCTGGCATGGATCGTCGGCCTCGAAATCCTGTTCATCGTGCGCGGTCGATTCAGGCGGCTGGTGTTCGATGCGTAGTGACACGACCGCCTCGCAGCTCTCCCGCGGCGCGGGTTCTCGGTGAAAGGACAACGAATGAGTGGAACTGATCTCGTGATCGTCGGGCTGGGCTATGTCGGCCTGCCTCTCGCCCAACAAGCCGTCGCCAAGGGGCTGAGCGTGGTCGGCTTCGACGTCGACACGACCACGATCGATGCGCTGAACGACGGTCGCAGCCATGTCGACGACCTCGACGACGACGACGTCCGCACCATGGTCGAATCCGGGTTCCGAGCGTCGTCCGACCCGACCGTGTTCGAAACCGCGTCGGCGGTCGTGATCTGCGTACCGACGCCGCTCGACGAGTCGGGTGGTCCTGATCTCGCGGCCGTGAAGGCCGCGACCGAGTCGGTCGCCCGGCACCTTCGACCGTCGACGTTGGTGGTGCTGGAATCGACGACCTACCCGGGGACGACCGAAGACGTCGTCCGCCCCATCCTCGAGCGGTCCGGATTGGTCGCCGGCACCGACTTCGATCTCGCGTACTCGCCGGAACGGATCGACCCCGGCAATGCCGTGTACGGCGTCGAGAACACTCCCAAGGTCGTCGGCGGCGTCAACGAACAGTCGACGAGCGCCGCCGTCGCGCTGTACGGACGGTTCATCGACACCGTGGTGCCGACCTCCGGCACGCGCGAAGCCGAGATGGCGAAGCTGCTGGAGAACACGTACCGGCACGTGAACATCGCCCTGATGAACGAGATGGCGATCTTCTGCAATGACCTGGGCATCGACCTGTGGGAGTCGATCGCTGCCGCCAGCACGAAGCCGTTCGGGTATCAGGCGTTCTACCCGGGCCCCGGGGTCGGCGGTCACTGCATCCCGATCGACCCGAACTACCTGTCGTACAAGGTTCGCACGCTGGGGTACCCATTCCGGTTTGTCGAACTGGCCCAGGAGATCTCGGCCCGGATGCCCGCCTACGTGGTCTCACGAGTCATCCGGATCCTCAACGACGAAGCGAAGTCGGTCAAGAACGCTCGCATCCTGCTCCTCGGCGTGACCTACAAGAAGAACATCGCCGACGAACGCGAGTCACCAGCTCGACCGATCGGGCGCCGACTCATCGAGCTCGGTGCCCACGTGGAATACGCGGACCCGTTCGTCGAGTCGTGGAGCATCGACGACGTCGACGTCCCCCGGCGAACCGACGTGGTCGAGGCCTCCCGCGATGCCGACCTGATCGTCCTGCTCCAAGCCCACGACGACTTCGATCTCGATGCCGTCATCGATGTCGCGAGCGGTCTGTTCGACACCCGGGGAGTGCTCGCCGGCACGAACGTCGAGCGACTGTGATGGACACCCTCGAGCGCCGGTCTCCCGTGCGGGCGACGCGACCGGGTCACCGTGCGACGAACAGACTGCTCCTCGCATGGTGCGAGGACACGAGGAATCCGTCGTGACCGCGTCGATCGTGAGAATCGTCGGTCCGTCGTACTGCGGATCGACGGTGCTCGGGTGCGCGATGAACACCGGCCCCGGCGTGTTCTTCGGTTCCGAGATCTACCGCTATCTCCTCGGCTGGCGCGTCGCGGAGAACGACGGCCGTTTCCCCAGTTGCGACTTCTGCGGACCGTCGTGTGAGTACTGGTCGGAGGAGCTGCGGACCGAACTCGAGGCTGCCGAGGCCGACCGCATCTCCCTCGTCCACGATGCCCTGTTGCGACACCATCCCGAGATCACGATGCTCGAGGACGGTTCCAAGTCGGTGCCCGAGTCCGACGACGACAGGCCCGACTTCATCATCTCACCGCGCAAACATCCGATGCGCCTGATCGCGAGCCACGTCTACAACCGGCGGCGCCGCTTCGGCATCGACACCGATGACCTGGGCGAGATCAGCGCCACGATCGACCGGTCGCCGGACGAGTTCGTCCCGGTCGTGCAGTCCGCCGCCGCCCACTTCCTGCGCAGCTACCGAACGATCTCCGACGCGTGCCCAGAGGCCCATGTGTTCCGTGCAGACGAGGCGGACCACGACTCCTTCGCCGCGTTCCGGCGTCTAGAGGCAGACCTGGGCGTCGACGACGGCACCTTCGACCCTGCCCGCTTCTCGCAGTACCCGGCCCACACGATCGGCGGCAACCGTCAGCCGATCTGGATGACACGACGCGCCCACGGACAGACCGCGCCGACGAACCCGCGCACGGCCTACTACGACGCGACGGTCGGTGCCGGCGACTGGAAGCAGGACGACAAGTACCGGGTGCTGTTCTCCGCTGCGGCGCAGACGATGGTCTGCGACGACCCGAAGTACCGGGACCTGTGCGACCTGCTGGGGTACGGCCCCCTCCCGAGCGCAGCGAGCGACGACTCGACCCGACAGACGGACCGGCCCACATGACTCGCCGGGTGATCGTCCACGTCGGACAGATGAAGTCGGGTACGACCTTCGTCCAGCAGACACTCGCACACAACCGGGAGCGGTTGCTCACCAACGGCATCTCCTACCCCGGCCCGAAGTTCAACCAGCAGCACGCCTGCTACGGGCTGTGCGGCAACGACGTCTACTGGGTCCACGACCAGGAGCGCTGGGAGCACGCCGGTGATGCGTTGCTCGATTCGATCCGGGCGTTCGACGGAACCATCTTGATCTCCAGCGAGGCACTGTCGTGCATGCCCCGAGCCGGGGTCGATCGATTCGTCGAGCGGATCGGCGGGATCGACACGGTCGTCGTCACGGTGAGGAACATGCTCAGCACGTTGCTCTCAGCGTGGCAGCAGGGTGTGAAACGCGGCTCGGAGGCGAGCCTTGCCGCGTTCTTCGCCCGCATGCAGGAAGAACGCGACGCCAAGGCCGGTCTGTGGCGCAACTACGCCTTCGGCAGCACGGTCGAACGCTGGTCACACCACGCCGACGTGTCGGTGGTCGTCGTCGACAGCTTCGAGCGAGACGAGATCATGCAGGTCTTCCTGCGCGCCGCCCGCATCGACGGAGTCGAACTCACGGCACCCGAACTGTCGGCGAAGGACCGGAACATCTCACTGCGCTGGGAAGACGCCGAGTTGCTCCGCTCGATCAACCGGACGACCAATGCGCGCCGACGACCCGACGCCGACGAGTTTCGCGGCTTCCTGCTCGAACACCTCCTGTTCCCGGCGACACAGAGCGGACTCGGCTCGAGGATCAAGTTCCCGGAAGAGCACATCGACAAGAGCGTCGCCTGGGCCCGGGACGAGATCGCCGAGTTCCCGACCGGAACGACGGTGCTCGGCTCCGTCGACGCGTTGGCATCGTCCACGACGGTGGCCTCGACGCCGGACGCCGACAACTCCGTCGACCTCGTCGAACGAACCGAGGAGTTGCTCTTCGATTGGTTCCGGAGGCAGACGCTCTCGTCCGAGCAGCGCTGAGATGGCACCGCGTGCGCACCGCCGGCGAACGTGTGGCCATGTCGCGCCGCAACCGGCCGCGGGGTAAGGTCCAGGCGGATATGGCCGCCGACGACGACTCGAGCACCGCACGCCCCGTCGTCCTGTTCTACACCGACAACGGCATCGGGCTCGGGCATCTGACCCGACAACTCGCGATCGCCATGCGCGCACGTGGGGCGTTCCAGCCACTCTTCCTGACGATGTCGGCCGGCTTCACGCTGCCGCGGTCTGCAGGTGTTCCGACGGAGTATTTCCCGTCGTACGGCCGGCTCGACATTCCCAAGCCGGAATGGGAGCCGATGATCATGGAGCGGCTCCTCGAGGTCATCGCTGCCACCGACGCCCGTGCGGTGGTGGTCGATCATGTCTCGCCCCCGAGGATCTTCGCCGCGCTGCGCGAACGGGCACCACGGACCCGCTTCATCTGGTCACGGCGAGGACTGTGGCAACCCGACAAGAACCGTGCTGCTGCGGCGCTCAGCGACGACTTCGATCTCGTCGTCGAGCCCGGCGACGTGGCGTCGGTGATCGACCAGGGCGCAACCACGGCCCAGCGCACCGACACGGTCTC
>CAXAWD010000236.1:0-6152 GCA_963972325.1 uncultured Acidimicrobiaceae bacterium | reverse complement strand
CGTCGATCCACTGCTCGTCGAGGGCACGGTCGACGATGCCTGCGAGCTGGTTGCTGTACGTGGAGAACGCCGACTTCACCCAGTCGATGCCGTCGCTCCACGAGATCGAGGACGACACGTGGGGGAGCGGTGCAACGTGGTCCCACCAGGGCAGACCACCGTCGTGGCCGTGCAGCCTCGCCTTGATGCGCATCCATCGCCGGAAGTCGGGGAGGGCGGCGGTGACCGCCGACTGCATCGCGTCGAACGTGGCCCGGCTGACACTGTTCGCGAACAGTGACGCGTCGAGTGGCGAATCCCAGTGTCGCCGGCGGTTGATCGTGTTGGCCTCGCCCTTGATGGCGTTCAGGGCGGCGGCGACGGGCGTCGCGACCGTCGGCCAGGCGCGCAGCTCGGCCTCGTAGGCGGCCTTGCGGACACCGGCGTCGGTCGAGGTGGCGAGTCCGCGCACCGCCGGCATCGGCAGTGTCTCGGTGCGACCGTCGGGGAACTCGACATCGGTGGTGAGCTGTGACGTGACGTCTTGCTGCAGCCGACCCCACGCGCCCGAACCGGTGGTGCTGAGTTCGGCGTAGAGCCCTTCTTCGGGTTCGCTCATCTGGTGGCCGGCGCGCTGATCGAGCCGCTGCAGCGGTCCGCGATGTTCGGCGACCTCGGTGCTCACTCCGGCGAGTTCGTCGACGCCGAGTGCGTGGACCCAGTCGGCGAGCCGGGCCAAGAGGGGCCCGACCTTCGCCCCGTCGACGTCGAGTCGGCTCGCGAGCGACTGGGCGAGTTCGTCGCGCGAGTCGGTGGTGACCGTGGCGTACACGGTGGCGCCGAGCTCCTGGAACTCCGCGCTCAGGGCGTTGTACGCGGAGATGACCGTGTCGGCGGCCTCGCCGTCGTCGGCGGTGACCGGTCGGGGCTCGGTCGCTCGGATGTCGTGCTCGTCGAACAGTGCCACGAGGCGGTCGGCCCCGGCGCTGACGCGCTCGTGGGCCTCGGCGAAACTGCGGGCCTCGAGCGATTCGTGGACGTCGGCGACGCTCCAACGGGGCAGTTCGGTCGTTTCGGTGGTGGACATGCACGCCTCCTCGTTCAGAACGTGCCAGCGTACGCCTGGCGGCTGCGATGGATGGTGAAACCGAGTCGGTCGTAGAGGCCGACTGCGGCGGTGTTGTCGGCGTCGACGTACAGGTCGGCCGTGTCGACGCCGCGGGCGGCGATCGAGTCCAGCCCGGCCAGCGTGAGCTGTTTACCGAGCCCCCGACCGTGGAAGTCCGGGTCGACGGCGATCACGTAGATCTCGCCGATCACCGGGTCGAACTCGTCGTGCAACTTCGTCCAGCAGAATGCGGCGATCCGACCGTCGACCTCGTGGATCCGAAAGCCCGCCGGGTCGAACCAGGGCTCGGTCATGCGGAGTTGCAGGTCGTCGTGCGTCCACCCGCCCTGCTCGCCGTGGTCGGCGAACGCGCGGTTGTTGACCGCGAGCCACGCATCGTCGTCGACACCCGGCACGAAGTCGCGCGTGGCCACGGTGGCGTGCTGATCGAGGGGGAGCGGGCGGCGCATCTCGTGCAGACCGCGCACCGGTTCGAAGCCGTGGGCGGCGGCGAATGCCCGGTCGTCGTCGGTCGGGTCGTCGACCCACCAGAACACGCGACCGCCCCCGCGTTGTGCGAACGCATCGAGCGCGGTCTCGGCGGCGTCGTCCAACACCGCCCGGGCATCGGTCAGGTCGGGTGCCGTGAACGCCTCGAGCGACGACGTGTCGTTGGCCGCCGAGATCTGGGCGAGGGCGACGAGGCCGCTGTCGTCCGCGATCGTGACGGCGACGAACCCGTCGGAGCCGCCCGCTCGCAGGTCGAGCCAGAGGTGGTCGGAGAGCGGCCGCGCTCCGGTCGCCTCGGTCACGCGCTCGACGAACTAGGTCAGGGTTGCGACCTGTTCGTCGTCGAGTTGCTGCAGCACGGTCACGACTCGCATCGGCGTCGAAGGGTACCGCTCGACCCGACGGGGCCGGGGCGGAACGACGTTCTCGCCGGTCGGCACCGTGAAGTCTGTCAGGCTTCGGTGAAGTGCCCGGGTTATTGGCTCGGTGGTGCTTGAACTGTGCCGTTGGCGCCGACAGAATGTCGGCAACCAGGTTCCCGCCACCTGGTCGAGGCGAGATCGGGTTCCGCCACCCGATCCGCTCAGGGTCGATGGCCCTCCGGTTCGCCGGAGGGCCGTCCCCGTTTTTCGGCCCTCGTGGCCCGGGGCGCTCGACGCGTCAGCGTTCCAGGGTCTTGATCGCCCGTCGCAGCGAGCGGGTCGCGATCAGCAGTTGGCGTTCGGCTTCGTGCACCGTGGTGACGACGTCTTCGCGTTCGGTGCCGAGGTACGGCTCGGCGATCGCTGCCACGCGTTCACGCTGCCGCTCGACGGTGTCGGCGATGACGTGTAGCTCGGCGGCGGCGGAGGACGGGCTGGGGCCGGTGGAGCGGGTCACCCGGCTCAACCTATTCCGTCGCTCCGGGAACTGCTCGCTAGCCTGCCCGTGTGATTCCGGTCCGTGACGACTTGCGCGCGCTCGAGGGATACCACTCACCGCAGGTCGACGTGGCGGTCCGACTGAACACCAACGAGTCGGCCGTGCCCCCACCGGACGCCTGGCGTGACGCGTTCGCGGCCGAGCTGTCGCGGGTCGAGTGGCATCGCTACCCCGACCGTGCGGCGACCGAGCTGCGCGAGGCGATCGCCGGGTTCCACGACGTCTCGCCCGACATGGTGTTCGCCGCCAACGGGTCCAACGAGGTGCTGCAGGCGATCCTGCTCACCTACGCCGGGGCGGGTCGCACGGTCGCCACGTTCGAGCCGACCTACCAGATGCACGGCCAGATCGCTCGGGTCGTCGGTTCGACCGTCGTCGAGGGCGAGCGTCGGCCCGATTTCGGCCTCGACCCCGCCGAGGTGCGTCGGGTCGTCGCCGAGCACGATCCGCACGTGACGTTCCTGACGTCGCCCAACAACCCGACCGGACTGGTCGAGCCCGAGGCCAACGTCCGAGAGCTGCTCTCGCTGTCGAACGGTCTCGTCGTGGCCGACGAGGCGTACGCCCAGTTCGCCGAGTGGTCGGCACTGTCGCTCGTCGACGACGATCGGCCGCTCGTCGTCACACGCACCTTCTCCAAGACGTGGAGCATGGCCGGCGTCCGTCTCGGCTACGTGATCGGCCCCACGTGGTTCATCGCAGAGCTGGACAAGGTGGTGCTGCCGTATCACCTCGACACGGCCAAACAGATCGCCGGGCGACTGGCGTTGCGGTACGTCGACGAGATGGACGATCGCGTCCGGTCGATCGTCGCTGAGCGCGAACGGCTGTCGGCGGCGATGGCGGCGATGCCGATCGACGTGACACCGAGCGGCGCCAACTTCGTCCTGTTCCGGCCCACGGCCCTGCCCGGTCGCGACGTCTGGCAGGGGCTGCTCGACCGCAGCGTGCTCGTGCGCGACTGCTCGGGCTGGCCGCGTCTGGCCGACTGTCTCCGCGTCACCGTCGGCACCCCCGCCGAGAACGACGCCTTCCTGAACGCACTGAAAGAGGTCGTGGCATGAGCCGCACAGCACAACGGGATCGCTCCACCAAGGAGACGACGATCCGCATCTCGATCGATCTCGACGGCACCGGGCAGACCGATGTGTCGACCGGGATCCCGTTCTACGACCACATGCTCGACCAGCTCGGTCGTCACGGCGGGTTCGACCTCACCGTGCAGGCCGAGGGCGATCTGCACATCGACACCCACCACACGGTCGAAGACGTCGCGATCGCGCTCGGCGAGGCGTTCCGTGAAGCGCTCGGCGACAAGGCCGGCATCCGGCGGTTCGCGAGCGGGCGGTACCCGCTCGACGAGGCGCTGGTCGACATCGCGCTCGACCTGTCCGGCCGGGCGCACGTCGAGTGGCTCGTCGAGATGCCCGAAGTGCTGCCGCTCGGGAACCCGCCGTTCGACCCGCAGCTCGCCGAGCACGCGGTGTCGTCGTTCGCGAACGCGGCGGCGATGACGCTGCACGTCGAACTCGTCCGTGGCCGCAACGTGCATCACATCATCGAGGCCACGTTCAAGGGGCTCGCGCGCTCGCTGCGCGACGCCGTGCGCGTCGAGAGCGCCGGCGGTGTGCCGTCGACGAAGGGCGTGCTGTGAGCGAACGGCCGTTGGTGGCCGTGCTCGACTACGGCATCGGCAACCTGCACTCGGCGCGCAAGGCGCTCGAGCGGATGGGTGCCGACGCCCGGCTCACCGTCGACCCGGGCCTCGTCGCCGACGCCGACGGCGTCGTGCTGCCCGGTGTCGGGGCGTTCGGGGCCTGCATGCGCACGCTGCGATCGGTCGGGCTCGAACAGCCGGCGCTCGACGCGGTGGCGTCAGGGCGGCCGTTCCTCGGCATCTGCGTCGGCATGCAGATGCTGTTCGGTCGCAGCGAGGAAGATGCCGACGCCGGCGGCCTGGGCGTGATCCCGGGCACGGTCCGATGGATCCCGCCTGGCGTCAAGATCCCGCAGATGCAGTGGAACCGGCTCGACCTGCGCCTCCCCGACGACCCGATGCTCGCCGACCTCGGTGCCGACCCGTGGGTGTACTTCGTACATTCGCTGCACGGCGTGCCCGACGACCCGGCGGTCGTCGCCGCCACGTGTGAGTACGGGACGCCGCTCAACGCCGCGTTCCGGCTCGGCAACGTGTTCGCCACCCAGTTCCACCCGGAGAAGTCCGGTCCGACCGGCCTGCGGCTGCTCGCCAACTTCGTGCAGATCTGTGCGGCCGCCCGATCGGAGGTGGTCTCATGACCACGATGTGCGACCTGTACCCGGCGATCGACCTGCGGGCCGGCCGGGTGGTTCGGCTCAGCCAGGGCGACTACGACGCCGAGACCGTGTACGGCGACGACCCGGTCGCCGTCGCCACGTCGTTCGCCGATTCGGGAGCGCCGTGGGTGCACGTCGTCGATCTCGATGCCGCACGGTCCGGCGACCCGGTCAATCGGCCGGTCGTCGAGCGCGTCGCGGCTGCCCTGAGCGGACGAGCGAAGTTGCAGAACGGTGGCGGCGTCCGATCGCTGGACGACGCGCGACGCCTCGCCGACGCCGGCGTCGATCGGGTCGTGATGGGCTCGGCCGCTGTCCGGAACCCCGATCTGGTCGCGGAGGCCAGCGCCGTCGTCGCCGTCGCCGTCGGTCTCGATCACCGGGCCGGCGAGTTGGCGACCGACGGGTGGACCGAGGGGAGCGGCGTGCAGTTGGCCGATGCGCTCGACCGATTCCCGACCGCGGCGGCATTCGTGATCACCGACATCAGCCGCGACGGCATGCTCTCCGGCCCCGACCTCGACGGGCTCCGTTCCGCCGTTGCCGCCACCAGGACCCCCGTGATCGCCAGCGGCGGCGTGTCGTCGCTCGACGACGTGGTGGCGCTGGCGGCGATCCCCGGCCTCGGCGGCATCATCACCGGCAAGGCCGTGTACGAGGGCCGCTTCACCGTGGCCGACGCGGTTCGAGCGTTGGAGGTTCGCTGATGCAGGTCGCCCGGGTGATCCCGTGCCTCGACGTGACCGGTGGTCGTGTGGTCAAGGGCACCAACTTCGTCGACCTCCGAGACGCCGGCGACCCGGTCGAGCTCGCGGCGCGATACGACGCCGAGGGTGCCGATGAGCTGGTGTTTCTCGACATCACCGCGTCGTCCGACGACCGCGAGACCACCGTCGACATGGTGTACCGCGTGGCCGAACAGGTCTACATCCCGTTCACGGTCGGGGGTGGCATCCGCACGCTCGAAGACGCGCGGCGCATGCTGCGGGCCGGGGCCGACAAGGTCAGCGTCAACACCGCCGCCGTTCAGCGACCCGAACTGATCAGCGAGATCGCCGCCGAGTTCGGCTCCCAGTGCGTCGTGTGCGCGATCGACGCCAAGCGTCGAAGCGACGACGTCGCCGACGGGTTCGAGGTCTACCTCCACGGCGGTCGCACCGCCACGGGTATCGACGCCGAGGAATGGGCGGTTCGCGCCGTCGGGCTCGGAGCCGGAGAGATCCTGCTGACGTCGATGGACCGCGATGGCACCCGCGAGGGCTTCGACAACGTCCTCACGCGGGCGATCGCCGACTCGGTCAACGTACCGGTGATCGCG
>CAXAWD010000235.1:0-6194 GCA_963972325.1 uncultured Acidimicrobiaceae bacterium | reverse complement strand
GGCGCCGGCCCCGACCCCACGGTTCCGAAGACAACCCGACCAAACCCTCCGGAGGAGACCGCAGTGACACCGCCCGCGACGGAAGCGCCAGCGACCGAGCACGGCGCCGGCCCCGACCCCACGGTTCCGAAGACAACCCGACCAAACCCTCCGGAGGGGACCGCAGTGATAACGGCGCGATCATCACGCTCGTCGGCCCTCCCGGGGTCGGCAAGACCAGCCTCGGCGAGTCGATCGCCCGTTCGATGGGTCGCGAGTTCGTCCGGGTCGCGCTGGGCGGCATCCGCGACGAGGCCGAGATCCGTGGCCATCGGCGCACGTACGTCGGCTCGCAACCGGGCCGTATCGTGCGGGCACTCCAGGAGGCCGGCACGATGAACCCGGTCATCCTGCTGGACGAGATCGACAAGCTGACGGCCGGCGGCTGGTCGGGCGACCCGACGGCCGCGCTGCTCGAGGTGCTCGACCCCGCCCAGAACCACACGTTCCGCGATCACTACCTCGAAGTCGACCTGGACCTGTCGCAGGTCGTGTTCATCGCGACCGCGAACGTGGCCGACACCATCCCTGGGCCGCTGCTCGACCGGATGGACATCGTGCGGCTCGACGGGTACACCGAGGACGAAAAGGTGTTCATCGCCGACCGCTACCTGCTCCCCCGCCAGATCGAACGCGCCGGGCTCACGCCCGACGAGGTGACGCTCGCCGACGGGGTGGTCGGTGCGATCATCAGCGGCTACACGCGTGAGGCGGGCGTGCGATCCCTCGAACGCGAACTCGGGCGACTGGTGCGCAAGGTGACCGCCAAGGTCGCGACCGGCACGCCGACGCCGGTCGACATCGTGCCCGACGACCTGAGCGAGTGGCTCGGCCGCCCGAAGATCGTCGACGACATCCCCGACCGCACCAACGTGCCCGGCGTCGCCACCGGCCTCGCCGTCACCGGTGCCGGGGGCGACGTGCTGTTCATCGAGACCACGGCGTTCCCGACCGGCCCCGACACCGAACCGGGTCTGACCCTCACCGGTCAACTCGGCGACGTGATGAAGGAGTCCGCCCAGATCGCACTGAACTACGTGCGCTCGCACACGACCGATCTTCGGCTCACCGACGAGTCGCTGCGCCAACGGTTCCATGTCCACGTACCCGCGGGTGCCGTGCCGAAGGACGGCCCGTCGGCGGGCATCACCATGACCACCGCGCTCGTGTCGCTGCTGACCGGGCGTCCGGTCAAGTCGACCGTCGGGATGACCGGCGAGATCACACTCCAGGGCCAGGTGCTGCCGATCGGTGGCGTCAAGCAGAAGGTGCTGGCCGCACACCGGATGGGGCTGACCGAGATCGTCCTGCCGAAGCGCAACGGCCCCGATCTCGACGACGTTCCCGAGCGGGTCCGCGCCGAGATGACGTTCCATCTGGCCGACACCTACGACGACGTGATCAACGCCGCATTCGCCGTCTGACCCGGGGTCCCGCGGCAATCGCTCGGCGTCGGCGAGGGTCTTTCTGGAAGAATCGCGAGATTCCCGGGCCTCGAACCTCTGGACGTCCAGAGGACGAGGCCCATGACCCATGACATCGACGACGACGGACGCCCAGCTCGTAACCGACCATCTCGCAGGCGACCGCGCCGCGTTCGCTGCGATCTACGACCGCTACGGCGACACGCTGTACGACACGGCGGCGGCGATGACGCACCATCGCGACGACGCCGCCGACATCACGCAGGACGTCTTCGTCGTGGCGGCCGAACGAATGGAACAGCTCCGCGACCCGTCGCGCCTGAAGCCGTGGCTGTTCGCGATTCTGCGCAACGAGGTGTACCGGCGGTCCGGCAAGCGCAAACGGGTCGTACTGACCGACTTCACGGAGCCGGTTGCTGAGATGGCGATCCCCCCGCACACCGACGACGAGACCTCGAACCTCGAGTACCAGGAGCTGGCCGAACTCGTCCGAAACGCCGCGTTCGGTCTCGACGAACGAGATCAGCTCGTGCTCGAACTCAGCGTCCGCCAGGGTCTCGAGGGTGACGATCTCGCCGACGCGCTCGGCGTGTCCACCCAGCAGAGCTATGGGCTGGTGCACCGCATGCGACAGCGGACCGAACGCAGCCTCGGCGCGTACTGCGTCGCCCGCGGCGGCCGTGACGACTGCGACGAACTCGCCAAGATCCTCGCAGGGTGGGACGGCGAGTTCAGCGTGTTGATCCGCAAGCGGGTGGCTCGCCACATCGACCGGTGCGACACGTGCGAGCACTCGCGCCGCAAGGTGGCACCGCTCGCACTGTTCAGCGCGGCGCCCGCGTTCGCCGCTCCCACCGATCTGCGCGATCGGGTGCTGGCCGCGGCCGGACACGGCGTGGAGCCCAGCTACGGGTTCGAGGCGCCGGGCGGGTTCCCGGCAGCGCTGCGGCACGCACGCCGCCTCGGCCTGTGGATCATCATGTCGACGGCGGCATTGCTGTTCGTCGGCGGCACCACGGTGTGGGTGCTGGCGGCGGGCGACGACGACCTCGCGATCGGCGACGGTACGACCACCACCGTGGCGGTGTCGTCCGCCACGACACCGGTCACGGTGGCCGGCACGGCCGACGGCGCGACTACCACCACCGGGGGAACCACGTCGACCAGCAGCGCATCGACCACGTCGACGTCGAGCAGTACGACGTCGACGACGACCACCACCACGTCGACGGTGCCGGTCGTGGTCACGCTGCCCACCACCACGACGACCACCACCACGACCACCACGCCGTCGACCACGACCACGTCGATCCCGCCGACCACGACCGCGCCGCCGGCCGCGCTGTCGCTGTCGGCCGGTTCGATCGACTTCGGCACCACGCGGAACAGTTCGGCGATCACGCTCACGAACACGGGCGGGCGACCCGTCGACTGGACCAGCCTGACCGGGCCCGCGGGGTTCCGTAGTTCGTCGACGCCCTACTCGGCCCAGCCGAGCAGCGGCACCCTGGCACCCGGCGCACGGGTCGACATCGTGGTCTCGATCGACCGCACCTGGCCGACCGAGGGTCCGCTGGCGAGACAGCGTCTCACGTTCGCCGGGTCGGGCACGTCGGCGTCGATCGATCTCGACGGCACGATCGCCCGGCCACCGCAGATCGATGTCGCACTCCCGCCTGCCACCCTGTGTCCGATCGTCGTCGGTGCCGGCGACAACTCGCTGGTGGCGACCGCGACGATCACCGACGAGTCGCTGCCGATCACCGCCATCTGGCAGATCACCGGCCCCAACGGCGGCCGGGCGGCGAACCTCACGCAGCGGCGGGCCGACTGGTACGCCAGCGTCGGCCTCGACTTCGACGGCAACCAGGGCCCCGACATCGGCCTCTTCACGTGGACGATCTCGGCGAGCGACGCGTTCGGCAATCGGGCGTCGGTCTCCGGGCAGACCGACGTGCAGACGTCGTACTGCGGGTGAGTTCGCGGTGACCCGATCGCAGGGTTACCGTTGGGTAATGGCCCACCGGTAGCCTGTCCCGATGTCCAAAACGGCCGGTCTCGATCCCGACGCGCCGCTGTCGCTCGCCTATCTGACGTATCGCGGCAAGCCGCACGTCGGCGGACAGGGGGTGTACACCCGCCATCTCACGAAGGCACTCGTCGATCTGGGGCATTCGGTCGAGGTACTCGGCGGCCAGCCCTACCCGGTGCTCGACGACCGGGTCGAGCTCACGAAGCTCCCGAGTCTCGACATCTTCAACGACCAGTACCCGGGGCGTTTTCCCGCCTACTGGGAGTTCAAGACGCGGTACGACTTCCTCGAGACAGCGGTGTTCTCCACCGGCCAGTTCCCCGAGCCGCTGGCGTTCAGCGCCCGGGTCAACCACCACCTGAAGCATCGGCTCGGTGAGTTCGACCTCGTGCACGACAACCAGTGCCTCGGTTACGGCATCGCCAAGCTCGAACAGCAGGTGCCGCTGATCGTCACGCTCCACCACCCGATCACCCGCGACCGAATGCTCGAGATGGAGGCCGCACCCAACCGCTTCAAGCGGTGGTCGATCGGCCGCTGGTACGGCTTCGTGAAGATGCAGGGTCGCGTCGCTTCCAAGATGCCGCGGGTCGTCGTGGTGAGCGAGAATTCGATCCAGGACATCCACACCGACATGGGTGTGCCGCTGGAGAACATGCGACTGGTGCCGGTCGGCGTCGACCCCGACCTGTTCAAGCCGCTCGACGGCGTCGATCGCGTGCCCGGCCGTCTGATCACCACCGCGTCGGCCGACGTGGCACTCAAGGGCCTGTCGTACCTCGTCGAGGCGATGGCAAAGCTGCGCGCCGACGGACACGACATCACGCTCACGATCATCGGCAAGCCGAAGCCCGGCAAGTCGATGGACCTGATCGACGAGTACGGCCTGTCACCGCACATCGACTTCGTGTCCGGTGTGTCCGACGAGCGGATCGTCGAGCTGTACAGCGAGGCCGAACTGGCCGTCGTGCCGAGCCTGTACGAGGGGTTCAGCCTGCCGGCGATCGAGGCGATGTGTTCCGGCACGCCGCTCGTCGCCACCGACGGCGGCGCCCTCCCGGAGGTCACCGGCGCCGACGGCGAGACCGTGTTCCGGTGCCGCAAAGGCGATGTCGGCGACCTGGCGTCCACGATCCGAGGGGCGCTCGACAACCCCGAGGCGCGGGCCCGCATCGGCGATGCCGGCCGGCGGCGGGTGCTCGAACGTTGGACGTGGAAGCGCTGCGCCGAACTGACCGTCGAGCAGTACCGCGAGGTGCTCGCGATGCCGCAGAACATCGAGAAGCTGCGCCGCAACGGGCGTCTCTGAACCGATGTTGACGATCCGATTCGACGAACTGGGCCTCCGGCCGGGCGACCGTGTGCTCGACGTGGGCTCGGGGTTCGGCCGCCACGTGTACGAGTGCGCCCGCCGAGGCGCCCACGTGGTCGCGCTCGACTACGCGGCCGACGAGGTCGTGGAGACCCGCGACACGCTCGCCGCGATGGTCGACGCCGGCGAGATCACCGCCGACAAGCTGATCGGGGTGCTGCGCGGTGACGCGACCCGGCTGCCCTTCCCCGACGACACGTTCGACGTGGTGATCACGTCGGAGGTGCTCGAACACATCCAGGACGACGTGGCCGCGATCGCCGAGATGGTGCGGGTGCTGAAGCCCGGCGGACGCTTCGCGGCGACCGTGCCGGCCTGGCTGCCCGAGACGATCAACTGGAAGCTCAGCGACGAGTACCACGCGCCGAAGAGCGTCGGCGGCCACGTCCGGATCTACAGCCGCACCGAGCTGCGTGCCAAGCTGCGTACGGCCGGGCTCGACGTCGACGGTTACCACCGGGCACACGCGCTGCACTCGCCGTACTGGTGGTTGAAGTGCGCCGTCGGGCCACGTGACGACGACCATCCGGCCGTCGCCCGATACCGACGCTTCCTGGAGTGGGACATCATCGAACAGCCGACCAGCACGAAGATCGCCGAGCGGGTGCTGTCGCCGGTGCTCGGCAAGAGCTCGGTGCACTACGGAACGAAGCGCGCATGAGTTCGATCCCCGATCTTCCCGGTGTCCTGACGCGCGACGAGATCGTCGCGTCCGGCGAGCACCTCGCTTCGCTCCAGACCGCGAGCGGCATGATCCCGTGGTTCCCCGGTGGGCACAGCGACCCGTGGAACCACGTCGAGTCGGCGATGGCGCTCGACGTCGCCGGGTTCCACTGCGAGGCCGAGCGCGCCTACGAATGGCTCGCCGACATCCAGCGTCCCGACGGCAGTTGGCACAACTACTACCTGCCCGACGGCGAGCGTGACGACACCGTCGAGGAGGCCAAGCTCGACACCAACGTGTGCGCATACATCGCCACCGGTGTGTGGCACCACTGGCGGTGCACCGGCGACCGGAGCTTCGTCGACAACCTGTGGCCCACGGTCGAGCGGGCGCTCGATTTCGTGCTGTCACTTCGTCGCGACGACGGGTTGGTGCTCTGGGCGGTCGAGGCCGACGGCACCCGCACCTGGGACTACGCGCTCCTGACCGGTTCGTCGTCGATCCAGCACGCGCTGCGGTGCGGCGCGGCCACCGGCCTCGCCACCGGGTCACCACGGCCCGACTGGGTCGAGGCGGCCGACGTGATGGTCGACATGATCAACGCCCGGCCCGACGCGTTCGAGCCGAAGACCCGCTGGGCGATGGACTGGTACTACCCGGTGC
>CAXAWD010000234.1:0-6209 GCA_963972325.1 uncultured Acidimicrobiaceae bacterium | reverse complement strand
CTCGGCCTCAACGCCGTCTCCGACGGCCGGCACGTCGTGCTGCCCGCCGCCGCGTTCGGCGAGCAGACGGGCACGACCACCAACCTCGAGGGCCGCGTCAGCCGCGTCAATCAGAAGGTCACGGCACACGGCACGTCTCGCCCCGACTGGATGATCGCCGGCGACCTGGCCGTGCACCTGGGTCACGATCTCGGGTTCGGTTCCCACGACGACATCACCCGTGCCATCGCCGCTCGGGTCCCGGCGTACGCCGCCGCCACGCCCGCAGCGATCGACGCCGATCCCGAAGGTGTCCTCGCGGTCGGGTTCGAACGCGGGTTGCCCACGCTCGCCGTCGACGATGCGCCGCCGAGCGGATACGACTATCGCCTGGTGGTCACCCGCAAGCTGTACGACCGTGCGGTGCTGACCTCGATGTCACCGTCGCTCGCCAAGCTCCCGATCGGTGCCGGGGCGCACGTCCATCCGCTCGACCTCGACCGCGTCGGCGAAGCCGAAGGCGTCGAGGTCCGGCTCATCAGCGCCAAGGGGTCGGTCGTGATGCCACTCGTCGCCGACGACACCGTGCAGCGCGGCACGATCTGGGCGCCGTTCAACCAAGCCGGGGCCGACATCACCGAGTTGGTCGATGCCGAAGCCGCCGTCACCGACGTCCGAATCGAGCGGTTGTGATGTCGAACTCACTGTTCGCCGCCGACCCGTTGCTCGACACCGTGACGATGGGGTGTCTCCCATGATCGCTTCACTGTTCGCCGCCGACCCGTTGCTCGACACCACCGACTGGTGGTGGCAGGTGCTCGCGATCGTCGCCGCCAAGGTGCTCGTCGTGTTCGTGCTCGGGCTCGTCGGCACGATGTTCATGGTGTGGTTCGAGCGCAAGATCGTCTCGGGCATGCAAAACCGCGTCGGCCCCAACAAGGCCGGCCCGTTCGGTCTCCTCCAGACCCTGGCCGACGGCACCAAGCTGTTCTTCAAGGAAGACCTCCTGCCCGAGAAGGCCGACAAGTGGGTGTTCCGCCTGTCGCCGTTCCTCGCGTTCGTGCCGGCGTTCCTCGTCTGGTCGGTGATCCCCCTCGGCGGAGACTTCACCAACGGCAACGACGGCACGGTCACCTGGGGTGACTACACCACCCGGATCCAGCTGATCGACGCCCCGGTCGGCATCCTCATCGTGCTCGCGCTGAGCTCGATCGGCGTCTACGGCATCATGCTCGCCGGCTGGGCCTCCGGCTCGAAGTACCCGCTGCTCGGTTCGGTCCGGGCCACGGCCCAGATGATCTCCTACGAGGCGGCGCTCGGCCTGAGTCTCGGTGCCGTGCTGCTCATGTCGGGCACGCTCACCACGTCGGGCATCGTCGGCGGCCAGGACGGTGTGTCGAACTGGAACATCGTGGCCACCGGGTTCATCCCGTTCGTGATCTTCCTGATCGCGATGACCGCCGAACTCAACCGGCCGCCGTTCGACCTCGTCGAGGCCGAACAGGAGCTCGTCGGCGGCTTCAACACCGAGTACTCCTCGATCCGGTTCGCCCTGTTCTTCCTCGCCGAGTTCATGAACGTGATCACGATGTCCGGCATCATGGTCACGCTGTTCCTCGGTGGCCCGCAGCCCCTGAACCTCGGCAACCTCGAACTCGGGGGCGTTGTCGAGGACGGCAACATCTTCGCCTGGGCCGGCCCGCTGAGCGGCACGATCTGGGTCACGATCAAGGTGCTCGCGTTCCTGTACTGCTACGTCTGGTTCCGGGCCACGCTGCCCCGCCTGCGGTACGACCAACTGATGGACTTCGGCTGGAAGCTGCTGATCCCGGTGGCGCTCGGATGGTTCCTGGTGTTGGCGGCGCTGCAGATGGCACGTGACGAGTACGACGGGCTCGGCCCGGTGCTGCTGGCCGGCGTCATCGCCGTGGTCGTTCTGTTCGTCGCCTACGCCCTGTTCAATGCAGCACTCGTGGTGAGCAAGCGCAACCGAGAGCGCGAAGGAGCAGCGTACTGATGGGTTACCTGGACGGTTTCGCGGTCACGATTCGCCAGCACCGGCTCTTCGGCGGCAAGCAGGTCACCACCGAGTACTCGGGTGGCCGCTACGCGAAGAAGCACGGCGACGCCTCCGACCCCGACGTCGACGACGACGAGAAGATCGCCAAGCCAGAGCGGTTGCACGGGCGCCACGTCCTCAACCGCTACGAGGACGGCATGGAGAAGTGCATCGGGTGCGAGTTGTGCGCGGGTGTGTGCCCCGCCAAGTGCATCTACGTGCGCGGCGAGGACAACGATCCGGAGAACCCCACGTCGCCGGGCGAACGCTTCGGCTTCGTGTACGAGATCAACTACCTGCGCTGCATCCACTGCGACCTGTGCGTCGAGGCGTGCCCGACCGAGGCGATCACGGAGACCAAGCTCTTCGAGTTCAGTTTCACCAACCGTCAGGACGCGATCTACACGAAGAAGGAACTCCTGGTCGACGACGAGGGCAAGCCCAAGCAGATGCCATGGGAAGACTGGCGCGACGGCGAAGACGAGCACACGTCCGGTTGGATGCGCGCCACCTCGCCGTCGGGCGACGCCACGTTCCGCGGTGTGGTCGGCTGGAGCAACGAGCTCGGCCACGGCGAACGCGCCCCCGAACCCCCACAAGAGGAATCGGACGCATGACCTCTCCAACCGAATGGTTCAGTGCGCGCACCAACGCGACGCGAGTGAGCGCCAGCGAACGAGCGACCAGCAACGGCCTGCGTGGCCGGGGAACGCAGCAATGGAACTGATCGTTTTCGTGCTCGCATCCCTGATGGTGTTGGCGGGTGCGCTCGGTGTGGTGCTGCGGTCGAATCCGGTGCATGCCGCGTTGTCGCTCGTGCTGACGCTGTTCGGCGTCGCGGTGCACTTCGTCGCACTCGAGGCCCACTTCCTCGCCGCCGTACAGGTCATCGTCTACGCCGGAGCGATCGTCGTGCTGTTCCTGTTCGTGATCATGCTGCTCGGCGTCGACAAGTCCGAAGACCTGTCGATCGAACCGTTCCCGATCCAACGGCCGGTGGCGATCGTGGTCGGTGCAGCGATCACCGGGCTCGTCGTCGCCGCCGTCGTGCGCGCCCGCGACACGATCGCCGAGACCGACACCCCACTGGCCTCCGACGGAGACAGCAACGTCCAGTTGCTGGCCCGCAACCTGTTCAGCGACCACGTGTTCGCGTTCGAGTTCACCTCGATCCTGCTGATCGTCGCGGTCGCCGGCACCGTCGTGCTGACCCGTAAGGACAAGCGGAAGGTGGAGCAATGAGTGCAGCGATGCTCGGCGCCGTCACGCCGACCACCACGTACTACCTGATCCTGTCGGCGCTGCTGTTCGGCATCGGCGCCGCCGGCCTCATGGTCCGCCGCAACCCGCTGATCATGTTCATGTGCATCGAACTGATGCTCAACGCCGTCAACCTCTCGTTCGTCGCCCTCGCCGTGCGGTTCGGCAACATCGACGGCCAGACCGCGGTGTTCTTCGTGCTGGTGGTCGCAGCCGCCGAGGTCGTGGTCGGCCTCGGCCTGATCATCTCCGTCCTCAAGCGCCGCCCGGGCGCCACCGCCGACGACCTCGCAGAGCTCCGAGGATGAGTAGGAACGTATAGCGCATGCTCGATGTCATCTGGTTGATTCCCGCGTTCCCGCTGGTCGGGTTCCTGCTCATCTTGCTCTTCGGACGTCGCCTCGGCGAGCCGCGCAGCGGCTACCTCGCCTCGGCGATGGTGCTCGCGTCGTTCGTCGTGTCCGTCGGCGCCTACTTCGACCTCGTTTCGATGAACGAGGAGGAGCGCTCGCACGTCGAGACGCTGTTCTCGTGGGTGCCGGTCGACTCGCTGCAGATCGACATGGCGTTCCTCGCCGATCCGCTGTCGATCACGATGTGCCTGTTCGTGACCGGCATCGGGTTCCTGATCCACCTGTTCGCGATCGGGTACATGCACGGCGATCCGAAGTTCTCGAAGTTCTTCCTCTACCTGAACCTGTTCGTGCTCTCGATGACGCTGCTGGTGCTCGGCGAGAACCTGCTCGTCACGTTCCTCGGCTGGGAGGGCGTCGGCACCTGCTCGTACCTGCTGATCTCGTTCTGGCACACCAAGGACGCCAACGCGTCGGCCGGCAAGAAGGCGTTCGTCACCAACCGCATCGGTGACTGGGGCTTCATGCTCGCCATGTTCCTCGGGTTCCAGGCGATCGGTTCGGTCAGCTACCTCGACCTGAACCTGGCCGCCGAGTCGGGGGCGATCGGCGAGAGCACCGCCACCGGCATCGCGATGCTGCTGTTCGTCGGTGCGGTCGGCAAGTCGGCCCAGCTGCCGCTCTACGTGTGGCTGCCCGACGCGATGGCCGGCCCCACTCCCGTGTCGGCGCTGATCCACGCCGCCACGATGGTCACCGCCGGCGTGTTCCTGATGACCCGGATGAACCCGATGCTCTTCGCCTCGGCCCCCGAGGTCAGCGTGATCATCGCCTGGGTCGGTGCGATCACCGCCCTGTTCGCCGCCACGATCGCCGTCGCCCAGACCGACATCAAGAAGGTGTTGGCGTTCTCCACGGTGTCGCAGCTCGGCTACATGTTCCTCGCCGTCGGCTCGGGTGCGTTCGTCGCCGCGATCTTCCACATGGTGACGCACGCGTTCTTCAAGGCGCTGATGTTCCTCGGTTCCGGTTCGGTCATCCACGGCATGCACGAGGAGCAGGACATGCGCAAGATGGGCGCCCTGCGCAAGGTGATGCCCGTCACCGCCGGCACGTTCATCATCGGCTGGCTCGCCATCGCCGGTGTGCCGCCGTTCGCCGGGTTCTGGTCGAAGGACGAGATCCTGCTGTTCACGCTCGCCGAGCGCGGTCCGGTGCTCTACGCGATCGGGCTGATCACCGCCGTGCTCACCGCGTTCTACATGACCCGCCAGGTGATCATGGTGTTCTTCGGTGAGGCCCGCTGGGGCAGCCATGCCAACGAGGCCGAGGCGGCCCAACTCGACCCGGCCGACGCGGATGCCGACGCCGACGATGCGTCCGCCGACGCGACGCCCGTCGAGACCCACGGCGCCCACGGCGAGTTCAAGCCGCACGAGTCGCCACCGATCATGCTGTTCCCACTCGTCGTCCTCGCCGGCTTGGCGATGGTCGGCGGCATCATCCAGCTGCCGTCGTTCGGCTTCATCCCGAGCGGTTGGCGTCACCGGCTCGAAGACTGGTTGCACCCGGTCGTGCGCGTCGGCGAGGCCGAGATCACCGACACGTCCGCCTACGACGCCAAGGGGCTGCTCGCCCTACTCGCGATCGCGTGCGCGCTCGCCGGTATCGCGGCCGCCGTCGCGATCTACGCCAAGAAGATGGCCGAGCCGATCGAGCCCGAGATCCTCGCCGACGGCTGGGGTTACGACCGAGCCATCAGCGCCTTCATGGGCGGGCCGGGTCGCAAGGCGTTCGACGCCATCGCCTGGTTCGACAAGACCATCATCGACGGCGCGGTCAACGGTGCCGCCACCACGATCTCCAAGAGCGCCGGTGTCATCCGGCGCGGCCAGACCGGCAACGTCCGCAACTACGCCGGCATCGTCGGTGCCGGAGTCGTCTTGCTGCTCGCCTGGTTCGTGATCGGTCGGGGGGTGGTCTGATAGGGCTCGGCCTCACTCGCTCGCTGACGCTCGCTCCGTTCGGTCCGAATGAGCGCATGTCGACGCACCTGCATGGGCACCGGGACGACTCCGTCGCCCCTGGAGCGGACACGTCGATCGCGTCGGCCGGGTGCACCACCACGGCACCTGCCTCCGCTCCATCTCTCGCATCGGTTGGAGTTCTGTGATGTCTGTGTTGTTTGCTGCTGACGCGGGGCACGGGGGCTCGATCGCGTTCCCGATTCTGTCGATGCTGGTGTTCCTGCCGGTCGCCGGCGCGCTCCTGATCACGGTCCTCAACAAGCGGCGGCGTGAGTACGTCAAGCTCGTCGCGTCGATCACCTCGGTCGCCACCGGTGCCATGAGCGTCTGGCTCCTGACCGAGTTCGACGCCGACACGTCCGGCTTCCAGTTCGTGTCGAAGCACCCGTGGATCGAGCAATGGGGCATCTCGTGGCACCTCGGTGTCGACGGCATCTCCCTGTTCCTGGTCGTGCTGACGGGCGTGCTGTTCCCGCTCGCGATCATGGGCATCGACCCGCACAACGACGACCCGGCACAGGACAAGCCGTA
>CAXAWD010000233.1:0-6230 GCA_963972325.1 uncultured Acidimicrobiaceae bacterium | reverse complement strand
TGGGTCGATGCGTTCGGTCATGCGGGTCAGACTACCGGGAGGCGTACCGAAGCCGATCGAGACGGCAGCGACAGCGCTCAGGGTGCCTCGCCGTCGGGATCGACCACCACGCCGAGCAGCCGGAACGAACCGGCGCCCGACCACCAGAGCCTGACCTCCACCGGATGGCCATCGCGACTCGGCGGCACGTCGATCGGCACCCGGACCTCGTGGCGCCCGGTCGTCGCAGGGAGGATTCCGCCGGCCTCCGCGGTCTCTCCGAGCAGCGCCGCCTCCCACGTCCCGATCTCACGCGCGCCCTCCGTGACGTCGAGCAGGAGCAGGATCTCGTGTCGTCCTCCGTCGAGCACCGCCCCGGGGCCGTATGCGACGAAGCCGCTCGCCTCACCGGTGACGAGCACACCATCGACCCATCGACCGACATCCGTACCCATGTCACACAGGCAGGCATCGAAGCGCTGACGGTCGGGCCCGGCCACCCGCCCTCCGATCACGGCGACGAGGGCGAGCACCACCACCGTCCCGGCGACCCATCGCTGCGACATGCGAACCCCGCGTCCGGGCAGCAGTGCTCCGCCGATCAGCAGCACGACGACCACGGTCAGCGCGGCCAGGTTCGGTGGATACGTGAACGCCCATGCAGGCCGGTAGAACATGGGCAGCACCCCTCGGATCCACGGGGCGTGAGACACGTACACGTCGGGGTCAACGTACTTCGCATTCCCGAGCCGCGCTCCCGAGCCCAACGCCCGGACCATCGCGGCCACGAACGCCACGGCCGAAGCCCCGATCACGGCGAACGCCAACACCCGATCGCGCCGGAGTAGCCACGCGAGGCCGTAGATCGTCGGCGGAATCAACAACACGCCGCCGGCCACGGCGAACCGGCCGGCGTAGCTGGTACCGCCGTACCAGACCGGATGAAGTCCGTTGGGCACCGTGAACGCCAGGTGCGACCCGATCAGTGCGGCGCCGGGGAGCGGAAACCGTCGGATGAACGGCACCAGCGCGCCGACACCGACGAGGAGGATCGGAGCCTGGGCGAACAGGCCCTGGAACTGGTCGACGTACAGTCCGGCGATGACCGTGGCGGCCATGTCGTCGAACAGCAGCGCACTCGAATCATACGGCCCGCGCAACGAGCCGTAGAGCCACCACGTCAGCATCAACGCGCCGATGCCCAAGACCGCGCCCGGGGCGGCAACCGCAGCGACACGAGCACGGTCGGGGAACCGTCTCCACGCGGCGACGACGAGCAGCGCCAAGAGGTAGACGGCGATCGGCCCCGTCTTGAGATGCACGAACGACAACCAACCGACCGCGGCCGAACCGACGACGCCGCCGACGAGCGCCTGGCGATCGGCGGCCGCGGTCGTCAACCGCAACAGACCCAGTGCTCCGATCAGCGCGATGACGCCGGCGGGCAGATCGGGATAGATCTGGCTGGCGGACGGCACGAATGCGTACGACAAGGCGATCGAGGACAGCGCGATGGCGGCCTCGGACCGGCCGATGCCCATACCCATCGCGAAACCCCACGCGGCGAACATGCCGAGTGCACCGATCGCGATCATGGCCACGCGGGCACCGGTGACGCCGCCCACCCGGAGCGGGAGCGCGACCATCGACGGCACTCCCACACCATGCACGCTGAACTGCCCTCGTTCGTTCGTCACGGTGTGCGGGAAACCCGGGACGAGTTCCCCGTCGTAGTACTCGTGCCGCACCGACTCGTCGATGTATGCGGCGGTCGTCTCGATCGTGCCGTGCCGCACGATCGCGTCGGCGACGATGAGATAGTGGGGCTCGTCTCCGCTGGGGCTCAGGCGGCCGTCGCTCTGGAACGTCAGCATCGCCGCCACGCACACGACGACATACGCCGCGACCACCGCAGCGGGACGAGCGCCCACTGCCGACATCGCCGAACCGATCATCGGTGGCCGACGACGGGCTCCGTCAAGCGCCGATGTCATCCGCTCGTGCCTCGGCGGCGTCGAGCGAGAGACCGATGCGGGCGAACAGCATGTCGAGGTCGACGCCCTCGGAGCTCTTCTGCCCGGCGCGGTAGCGCGCGTACACGCCGTGCAGGATGCACGCCGTCTTGAACGCGTTGAACGACCGGTAGTACGCCAGGTTCGACAGGTCGGCACCGGTGGCCGCCCCGTACCTCGCGATCATCTCGTCGCGGCTGGGGAATCCCGGCAGCGCGGTCGGCGGGTCGGCGCCGTACACGCCGGCGTCACCCGGTTCGACCCAGGCGTTGATCGAGTAGGCGAAGTCGGCGAGCGGATCGCCCAGCGTGGCGATCTCCCAATCGAGCACGGCAGTGACCTTGCCGTCGCGGGAGAACATCGCGTTGTGCGGGCCGTAGTCGCCGTGGACGACCCGGGCCGGCCCCTGCTCCGGGATCTTGGCGACGAGCATGTCGTGCAACTCGTGTACCCGAGCCTCGTCGTGCTCGGCGTACGGGATCGACGCGTTCCACGAGCCGTACCACGTCTTCAACTGGCGGGCCACGTATCCGTCGGGGCGGCCGAGCTCGGCGAGCCCGACGTCGGCCGGGTCGAGCGAATGCAGCGCGGCCAGCACATCGACGAAGTGCTCGCCGGCGCTGCGGCGGGCGTCTTCGGTGAGCCAGTCGGACACGGTCGCACCGTCGTAGAGCGCCTGCCCCTCGGCCTTGCCCATCACGTAGAAGTGGACCTCGCAGATGTCGCGGTCGTCGCAGTACGCGATCGGTTCGGCGACGGGGACCGCGGTGGGCCAGAGCCCGTCGATGATCCGGTACTCGCGCCACATGTCGTGCGCCTTGGGCAGCAGTTCGCCGCGCGGCGGTCGACGGATCACCATCTGGCGACCGGTCGCGTCGGTGAGCTGGTAGGTCAGGTTCGAGTGGCCACCGGGCAACCGTTCCCAGGTGATCGGGCCGGTCACCTCGGTCACGGACGGCAGCCAGCGCTCGATGGTCGGCACGTCGAAGCCGACGACGTCAGGGTCGTGCATGTGCTAGAGCGTGGCACGCCGCGCCGTCAACGAACGATCCCGTCGGGCGAGTGGCGCGACGGACGTCAGTCGCGTGCCGCGCCGGACATGATCACCGCGACGTGCTCGCCGGGGTCGAGTTCGTCACGGATGTGCAGGAGACCGGCGAGGCCGGCGCTGCCCGTGGCACTGACTCCGAATCCCGCTGCGGTCGCCAGGTCGTGCGCGTGCAGGATCTCCGCCTCGGTCGCGACGATCGCCGCTCCCCCGCTGCGGCGCATGACGTCGAGATCGGCGAGCCAGTCGTACGTTTCGTCGTCGAGGATCCCGTCGGCGGCCGAGTGGGGCTCGGGCCAGGGTTGCATCACGTCGTTCCAGTGCTGCGCCGGATCGTCGATCGTTCCGGCCCGCTCGACGGCTGCGGCGAGCGGTGCACAACCGGCCGCCTGCACCGTGTCGAGTCGGACGTCGGGGCCGAGCCCGGCGCCGACGGCAGCGGCGAACGCTCCACCGCCGACCTGCACCAGCACGCGGTCGAGCGTGACGTCGGCAGCGGCGGCCTGGTCGAGGAGTTCCCACCCCATCGTGCGACCACCGTCGAGACAGAACGCGTTCTCCGGTCCCTGCACGCTGAACGGTACGGCGCCGTCGGCGACCGCCTCGCGGAATCGCAGCATCGCCGGGTCGCCGGCGGGGTCGCCCCGGCGCCGTTCGCAGGTGTGGATGCGGGCACCGAGTTCGTCGAGTCGTCGGCCGAACGCCGGGTCCATCCACGTCGGCACGAACACGTCGATCGGCCAGTCGACCCGGTGGGCCAGCGTTGCTGCGGCCATCGCCGCGTTGCCGCACGACGCGATCGCCAGCGGCGGCCGGTCGGTCGTAAGACCGAGTTCTTCGGCGGCGAGCAGGTGCAGCAGGATCGTCGCCAGGTGGCGGCCCTTCTGCGACCCGGCCACCTGACCGGTCTCGTCCTTGACCCAGACTTCTGTGCCCACCTCGTCGGAGAGCACGGCCGACCGGGCGAACGGCGTGGTCACGAAGCCATCGGCCGCCCGTCGCGTGAGCGCGATGCAGGCCTCGTCCGTCATGCCGTGGGCACGAGCGAACGCCCACCAGCCGAGGCGGGGTCCGTAGCGGACGAGCGGATTGGGGTCGTCGATGTCGGCGACCTGTTCGGTACCGGGTGTCAGGTGGAGCACGTGGTGGGGATCGGCGGCGGTGCGGCGCGGGCACTGCCACGGATCGACCGCCGCGATATCGACGATGGTGCCGCACACGGCGCACCGCAGTCCGCCGGTCGTCGTACCCGAACCTCGTCCACCCATGGGTCGAACGGTATCTTCGCTCGCGCCCCGACGTCACTCCGCGTGATCTTGGCGCTACCGTCGCCGGTCATGCGTGATCGGCGGACGGCCCTCCTCGGTGTGATGGTGCTCGCCGCCACCGCCTGCAGTTCGGTGGTCGAGTCGGGCAACGACACCTCGGCCACCACGATCGTCACGACCACGACGACGCCCACCACCGTGCCGCCTACGACGGCCGCGCCCACCACCACGACGGCACCGTCCACCACCACGACGACCCCGCCGAGCACGACGACGACCACCACGCTGCCGCCGCTCGACGTGTACGACGTCGCGTGCGCACTCGAGGTGTTCCCCGGTGAGACGCTCGAGGAGATCGCCGCGCTGATCGACGACGACACGATCGACGTCGTGACCCTGATGGCCGAGAACGACATGGAGTCGCCCGACCTCGAGGCTGGTCAGTTGCTCGACGTGTGCCCCGACAACGGCGTCAACGACATCGACGGATCGGCTCGCACCGAACGCGACGCCGTGTTCGTCGAGCGTGAGGTCATGGCCCAGCAGGAGAAGCTGAACGATCTGTTCGAGGGCTACGGCATCCGCGAGTTGCTCGTCGACGGGATTTCCGGCCCGGTCACACGCCAGCGGCTGTGTGCCTTCCGGCTCAGCGCCAACCTGCCGGTCAGCACCGAGGACATGATCGCCGGCAGTGAGGAAGAGCAACTCCTCATGGAAACCGACACCCTCGGCATCCCGTTCACCTCGGCGATCCTGGCCGACCGGTGGGTGCTGATCGACGAGACGTGCCAGATCATGTTCGTCGGCGAAGGCACCGAACGGCTGCAGTTCGTGTTCGCCACCTCGACCGGGTTGGCCGAGTTCCCGACCCGCCCGCAGGTCCGCAGCGAGGTCTTCAAGTACGACCCGGCGCTCGACAACGGTGGCTGGCACGACAGCTTCGACTACCCGGCGACGGAGGACAATCCGCTCAACGGCAACATGTACAAGCCGCTCTACTTCGACGGTGGTCAGGCGATCCACGGGGCGAACAACGTGCCGCGCTCACCGGCCAGCCACGGCTGCGCCCGGCTCCGGCTCGACGACATGGACGCGCTGATCGGGTGGCTCGGCCTCGCCGACGCCGGCGGCGTGACCTACGACGAGGACCGCATCGATCTCACGGTCAACGTGCAGGGCTCCTACGTCCACCGCTGATCTACGGTTCTGGCATGCCGATCGCCGAGTTCGCACTGGTCGCCCTCGATTGCCCCGAACCGGCGGCCCTCGCCGCGTTCTACCAGAGCATCGTCGGCGGTGAGATCAAGGCGAGCACCGCGTCGGCGGAGTGGGTCCGGCTGCAGACTCCGTCGGGCTCCGACCTCGGCTTCCAACGCGACCCCGGCTACACCGCTCCCGAGTGGCCGGACGGACCGCCGCAGCAGGCGCACCTCGACTTCGACGTGCCCGATCTCGACGCCGGCGAGCGGGCGGTCATCGCGCTCGGGGCGGAGAGAGCCACGACCCAGCCGAGCCCCGACGAGTGGCGGGTGTTCACCGACCCGGCCGGTCACCCGTTCTGCCTCTGCCTGGTGAGCGGAGACGACTGACTCGGTGGTCGACCCGATCAGCGGTGGGTGATCGGGGCACCCTGGGCGACGACACCGATCACGGGTCGACCGGCGATCTCACGGTGGGCCGCCTCGACTCCGACGAGACCGGCGGCCCGGAGGAGTTCGACGACCTGGTCGGCCTCGACCATCGTGAACCCGTGGTGGTCGCCGTCGTGCTCGCGACCGAAGCGTTCGTAGTCGGGATGCGAGGGGTCGGTGAACACCTCGTCGACGAGGAGGACCCGGCCGCGCGGTCGCACGACGCGGGCGATCTCGTCGGCGCCCTGCTCGAGGTCGCTCCAGTGGTGCATCGTGTTGACGGCCCAGACCG
>CAXAWD010000232.1:0-6291 GCA_963972325.1 uncultured Acidimicrobiaceae bacterium | reverse complement strand
TCGACGGCGCACTCGCGAAGGCGTCCAACACGTCCAGTCAGCGCGGAGCGTTCTTCGACTCCACCGTCGACCGGGTCACCGACGCCTTGCTGCTCGGCGGCATCGCCTACCACTTCGCCCAAACCGAAGATCCCCGTCTGGCCGTGTTGCCGTTCGCCGTGTCCGCGGTGTCGTCGGTGATCTCCTACCAGCGGGCCAAGGCCGAGTCGTTGGGGCTCGACGCCAAGGGCGGTCTGATGGAACGCGCCGAACGGATCGTCGTGCTGTGCGTCGGGCTCTTCATCGAGCCGTGGCTCGACGGTGCCCTGGTGTGGATCCTGTGGGGCATGCTCGTGCTGATCTCGATCACGGCCGTGCAGCGGTTCGTCAAGGTGTGGAAGCAGGCGGCGGTCGCTCCCGTCACCCAGGCTCGCATCGACATGCGCCGAGAGCAGCGCATGGCCCGCCGCGATGCACGCACCCGCCGCCGGAGCACTCGCGTGCCCCTGCGTGAGCGCGGCGCCCGCCGACAGGACTGAGCCCCGGTGAGCCGGCCGCGTCCCACGTTCAGCGACGTCGCCGCGCTCGGCGGCTATCGCCTTGCCGCACTGGCCGCACGAGGTCTGCCCGGTTTCGCGGCCCAGGGGCTGTCGCCGGCGCTCGGCCTCGGGGCCAGCTTCGCCAGCCTCGATCGACGTCAGATGATCGAGCGGCACCTGCGGCGTGCCGACCCGACCATCGGGGGAGTGCGACTCCGACGAGCGGTGCAGGAGGCGTTCGACTCATACACCCGCTACTGGCTGGAGAGCTTCCGGCTCCCGCACCTCAGCGGTCGTGCCGTCGAGCGGGGGATGCGGGTGCAGGGGTACGAGCACGTGGTCGAGGCGCTCGACGCCGGCAACGGCGTGATCCTCGCGCTGCCCCACCTCGGTGGCTGGGAGTGGGCGGGCCGCTGGCTGGTCGAGCGTGGGCACGGCATCACGGTCGTCGTCGAGGAGATCGAGCCGCCGGAGCTGTTCGAGTGGTTCGTCGATCTGCGTCAGCAGTTGGGGATGAAGGTCGTCGCGCTCGGTCCGTCGGCCGGTCGGGAAGTGCTGGCCGCGCTGAAGCGCAACGACGTGGTGTGCCTGCTCAGCGATCGCGACATCCAACGCACCGGCGTCGAGGTCGAGTTCTTCGGTGAGACCACCACGCTGCCCGCCGGCCCTGCGACGCTGTCGCTACGGACCGGCGCACCCCTGTTGCCGACGGCGGTGTACTTCACCGACCGGACCGATGGCCACCTCGGCGTCGTACGTCCGCCGGTCGACACCGCCCGGTCCGACGACGGGTTGCGGGCCGACGTCCGCCGGGTCACCCAGGCACTCGCCGACGAGCTGGAACACCTGATCCGTCGGGCACCGCATCAGTGGCATCTCTTCCAGCCCAATTGGCCGAGCGATCCCGGCTACGACGACTGAACGACGCTCTCAACTCGGGTGGTCCGCGTGCCGATGAGGCGTTGATGAACCGCTCGCTCTACGCGCCCATCGGCTTCGCGCTGCTCGGCTTCGGTTCACTGGCCGCGTACCTGCTGGTCGAAGCGACCCATGCGATGGAGTACATCGCTGCCGCCGGGCTGTTGTCGGCGGCGATCTCGGTGGTCGTCGCGATCACGATGTTCCGTCCGGTCCGTCCGGTGCCGTGGCTCCTGTACGGCATCGGTATCGGTGTGCTCGGTGTCGCAGTGCTCGAACGTGCCGACGAGTGGTACGGCGCCACTGGTGTGGGGTTCCCAGCCGGGTTCGAGGCGATCGCCATTCTCGCCTATCCGTCGCTGTTCGTCGCGACGATCGGGATCACGTCGGGGCGGCGGCACGCGCGCGACCTGTTGGCCGGTTCCGAACCGATCATCTACGCGATCGCGCTGACGGCGCTGATGTGGCTCGCCGTGAGCGGCCCCTACTTCGAAGACGGGACGATGCCCCTCACACCGGAGGCGTGGATCTGGGTGTTCCCGCTGCTCGACGGCCTCTTGGCGCTCCTGTCGTTGCGGCGCAGCGATCGGTCCGAGCCCGGTCACCGGGCGTTCCAGACGATGACACTCGGATTCCTCGTGCTCGGCGCGACGCACGCCGCCGCCGGATGGTCGGCGTACGAGGGCGAACTCGTTCTCGGTTCGGCGCTCGCTGCGTCGACGCTGATCGGCCCCGTCTTGCTCGGCCTGGCGGCGACGATGCCATCATTGCGTGCAGTGGTTGCAGGAACCGGTGAGCCCTTCCGCGTCCACTGGGCGCAGATCTTCGGGTTGTTGCTCGCCGCACTCGTGCCGCTCGGTGCGATGATCCTGATGCTGGCGTCCGGACTGTCGTCCACGTCGTCGTTCATCGTGGTGTCGCTGGCGACCGTGAGCGTGATCGTGTTGGCGTTGGCCCGCATGTGGCGGTTGGTCGACCAGGTCCGTCTGCTCACCGAGCAGCGCGGGCACGCCCGACTGGCGGCGATGGTCGAACACTCCAGCGACGTGGTGATGCTCGCCGACGACCAGGGTCGCGTGAACTACGCGAGTCCTGGCCTGCGAGCCACCCTCGGCTACGACCCGGAGAGTTGGTCCGGTCGGCACCTGCTCGATGTGGTGGTGGAAGACGAACGCGCCGACGCGCTCCGTCAGTTCGAACGCCTCGTCGAGTACGGGCACGGCGGCACGGTCGAGTTCGAGACCGGGCTCCTGCACGTCGACGGTCAACTCCGCAAGGCGAACGTGGTCGTCGCCAACCTGGTCGGCGGCGCAGCGGTCGACGGCATCGTCGCGACGTTCCGAGACGTGACCGAACAGCGCAATCTGGAGCGGCAGCTCAGCCACCGGGCGTTCCACGACGAACTCACGGGACTGGCGAACCGAGCGCTGTTCCTCGACCGTATGGACCATGCGCTGCGGGTGACCCGTCCGCAGAGCGACCCGGTGGTCGTGCTGTTCGTCGACCTCGACGACTTCAAGTCGGTCAACGACGTGTTGGGCCACGCCGTGGGCGACCAGTTGCTCAAGACCGTCGCCGACCGGATCCGCAACGCCGCCGGGAGCGGTGACACCGCTGCCCGTCTCGGTGGCGACGAGTTCGCGATCCTGCTGGAGGATCGTGGCGGTATCGACCGGGCGATCGACGTGGCCGAGCGCCTGCTCGACGCGCTGCGCGACCCGGTGACGATCGCGGGCTACGACGTCGCCGTCCTGGCGAGCGTCGGCGTCGCCGTGGCAGCGCCGGGCATGAACACGACGAGCCTGCTGCGCGATGCCGACGTGGCGATGTACGAGGCGAAGCGGGCCGGCAAGGGACAGATCCGCATCTTCGATCCGGCGATGCGTCTCGTCGCCACCAAGCACCTCGAATACCGCAGCGAACTCGCAGCAGCGCTCGAACAGGACCAGCTCCGGCTGGTCTACATGCCCTTCGTCGACCTGCGCAGCGGTCAGGTGACCGGAGCCGAGGCACTCGTGCGCTGGCATCATCCGACACACGGCGACGTGCCTGCCAGCGACTTCATCCCGATCGCCGAGCGGTCGGGCCTCATCGTGCCGATGGGGTACTGGATCATGGAGCAGGCGTTGGCCCAGGCGGCCGCCTGGCGACCCGGCCTGTACCTCAGCATCAACGTGTCGGGTGTGCAGATCCGACAGACCGACTTCGCCGAACGGGTCATCGAGGCGGTCGATCGTCACCACGTCGATCCGAGCATCGTGGTGTTCGAGATCACCGAGACGGTGCTGGTCGACGAGGGCGACCGCGCCACCGAGACGATCCGGCGTCTGCGGGAGGAAGGCTTCCGGTTCGCCGTTGACGACTACGGCGCCGACTACTGCTCGCTGAGCCACCTGCAGCGGCATCCGGTGGATCTGCTGAAGATCGACCGAGCGTCGATCGAGGAGTTCGGCAAGGACCCGCTCGGCAACACGCTCGCGCGCACGATCCTGCAGATGGCCGAGTCGCTGTCGTTGCAGACCGTGGCGGAGGGGATCGAGACGTCGAATCAGCTGCGGGAGCTCCGGCGGTTCGGTTGTGACCTCGGTCAGGGCTACCTGCTCTCCAAGCCGCTCGAGGCGGCGGAGCTGGCGCAGCGGTTCCGCCAGACCGACGCGGTCGGCGCCTACTGACGCAGGGCCGCGGTTCCGGTACGGTGCTGGCGGTGTTCCGTCCCGGCCAGCGAACCACTCCGGCATCGCCGGCCACGACATCGCTCTCGCGCCCGATGCGGGTCGGCATGGTGTGCCCCTACAGCCTGTCGATCCCCGGCGGGGTGCAGGCGCAGGTGCTCGGCCTGGCTCGCGAGCTCCGCCGCCAGGGGCACGAAGTCCGGGTGCTGGGGCCGTGCGACGGCCCGCCACCCGAGCCGTTCGTCACGCCGCTCGGCGACAGCCTGCCGGCTTCGGCCAACGGCTCGGTCGCGCCGCTCGCTCCCGACCCGTCGGCGACGCTGCGCACCATCCGGGTGCTGCGCGACGAGGCGTTCGACGTCGTGCACATCCACGAACCGCTCGCTCCGGGCCCACCGATCACGTCGGTGGTGCTGCACACGGCGCCGACCGTCGGGACGTTCCACGCGGCCGGGCGGTCGTCCAGCTACCGGTTCATGGCCGGTGGGCTGCGGCCGATCCTCGGTCGCCTCGATCACAAGGTCGTCGTGTCGAAAGATGCCTTGGCGCTCGTGCAGGGGTACCTCGGTGGCGAGTACGAGATGTTGTTCAACGGCGTCGAGACCACCGAGATCCGCACCGTCGAGCCGTTCGCGTCGGACCGGCCGTCGATCTTCTTCGTTGGACGGCACGAGGAGCGCAAGGGTCTCGGCGTGCTGCTCGCAGCGCTCCGGCTCATCGATGCCGACGTGAGTTGCTGGGTCGCAGGTGACGGTCCGGACACTCCTGCGCTCCGCTCCGAGTACGGCGACGACGACCGCATCGAGTGGCTGGGTCGCATCTCCGACGCCGACAAGATCGCCCGGTTGCGTGGGGCGTCCCTCTTCTGTGCGCCGTCGTTGCACGGTGAGTCGTTCGGCGTGGTGCTGATCGAGGCGATGGCGGCCGGGACGCCCGTCGTGGCGAGTTCCCTCGACGGCTATCGCAACGTCGCGACGGACGGTGTCGACTCGCTGCTGGTGCCTCCGGGCGACGCAGAGGCGCTCGCGGGAGCGATCGAACGGGTGCTCGCCGATGATGCCCTGGCGGGCGGTCTGGTGGCCAAGGGTGAGCGTCGGGCGGAGGACTTCGCCATGTCGAGCCTGGCTGCGGCCTATGTGGGCATCTACGAGCGGCTGATGGCCTGCGGCGTAGACTGACCAAATGTTGTACTTCATCATCCTGCTGATCGTGGTCGTGGCGCTCGTCGCCTACCTGATCAGCGCCTACAACGGTCTGATTCGCCGCCGCAACCAGATCGAGAACGCCTGGTCGCAGATCGACGTCCAACTGAAGCGTCGTCTCGACCTGATCCCGAACCTGGTCGAGACGGTCAAGGGCTACGCCGCCCACGAGAAAGACACCCTCGACGCCGTGATCCGGGCCCGCAACGCCTCCGTCGCCGCCCAGACGCCGCACGAGCAGGCCAACGCCGAGAACATGCTCGAGGGCACGCTCAACCGTTTGTTCGCACTCGGCGAGGCCTATCCCGACCTCAAGGCCAACCAGAACTTCCTGGCCCTCCAGGAAGAGCTCACCGCCACCGAGGGTCGGGTCGCCTACGCCCGGCAGTTCTACAACGACAGCGTGTTGGCCTACAACAACAAGCTGCAGCAGTTCCCGACGATGTACTTCGCCAAGATGCTCAAGTTCGAGCGTCGTGAGTACTTCGAGGCGGACGAGGCGGCCCGTACGGCGCCGACCGTCGAATTCTGATCCGACCGTCCCCCCGACATGCATGAACTGATTCGTTCGAACAAGCGCCGCAGCGCGCTGCTGATCGCCGGTTTCGTCGTCGTCGTCGTGGTCGTCGGCGCCGGTTTCGGTCTGCTGATCGGCCAGGGCACGATCGCCACGGTGGTGGCTCTCGTCGTCGCCGGTGGCATCGCCTTCGTCAGCTACTGGAAGGCCGACAAGATCGCGCTTCGGGTGAGCCGCGCCCACGAGGCCGACCCACACGAGTACGCGCGGTTGCACAACATCGTCGAAGGGCTCTGCATCGCCAGTGGTCTGCCGAAGCCGGGTGTATACATCGTCGACGACCCGGCACCCAACGCGTTCGCCACGGGGCGCGACCCGAAGCACGCATCGATCGCTGTCACGACCGGCTTGCTCGGCAAGCTGGATCGCGTCGAACTCGAAGGTGTGGTCGCCCACGAGCTGAG